>JANQXJ010000026.1 GCA_030729445.1 Limnohabitans sp.
GAGCTGCGCATAGCTGAATTCGGTGCAAGCACCTAAACCAGCAGTGCCAAACTCATCAGACGCTTGCTGTATGACAGCAACACGGTCATGGGCATCTGGCAGCCCTGCCCAGCGCTGGGCGCACCATTGCGCCATGTTGAATCGCTTGGGCACTTTCCAGCCAAAGCCTTGGTGAATGGCCGCATAGCGGTCCGGGGTGATGGGGCCCCGGCGGTCCTGGTTGCGACTGACGCTCATCGTGTGTCTCCTTATGATCGAAAGTATGTACCAAGTTTTACGCGAATCACAAAGCCACTGGGTGCCGCTGCGCGGCTGCCGTTACCACGTCCGCCAATGGGGCACTGCCAGACCGGGGGCCACACCACTGGTGTTGGCGCATGGCTGGATGGACGTGGCGGCTTCTTACCAGTTCATGGTCGACGCCTTCAGCGAAGCTTTTGTCAGCCAGCGCCCCATCATCGCCATGGACTGGCGCGGCTACGGCCTGACCGAGACCCCGCCCACCGACAGCTACTGGTTTCCCGATTACCTGGCCGATCTGGACGCCCTGCTCGACGCGCTCTACCCCGGCCAAGCCATTGACTTGGTCGGCCACAGCATGGGCGGCAACGTGGTCATGATGTACGCAGGCACCCGCCCTGAACGCATCCGCCGCCTGGTCAACCTCGAAGGCTTTGGCATGGCCCCCACCCAGCCTGTCCAAGCGCCCAACCGCATGGCCCAGTGGTTGGATGAGCTCAAAGCGCAACGCGCGGGCGACAACACGCTCAAGGCCTACCCTGACGCCGCAGGGGTGGCGGCCCGCCTGATGAAGACCAACGGACGGCTGAGCCAAGACAAAGCCGACTGGCTGGCGCAGCATTGGGCACAAGCGGGCACCGATGGCCAATGGCGCATCCTGGGCGACTCGGCGCACAAGGTGATCAACCCATATTTGTTCCACCTGGAAGAAGCCTTGGCGATGTACCGCCGCATCAGCGCCCCCGTGCTGGTGGTGGAAGCCTCTGACGACTCGCTCAGCCAATGGTGGAAAGGCAAATACACCTTGGCCGAGTTTCACGAGCGGCTGAAGTCGGTGCCCCAACTTGAACAAGCCCAAGTGCAGGACGCTGGGCACATGCTGCACCACGACCAGCCACAGGCATTGGCCTCTTTGATGGAAAACTTTCTGTCATAAATCGCGCACTACAATTTGCGCAATTCTGATAACCAATTTAACCATGCCGTTTTCTTCTCGACGCCCACTCAGAGGTTCTCTCTTGGCTTTGGCCCTGCTGCTGTGCCTGGCCTCACTGCCCGCATTGGCGCAAAAGTCGGAGCGCTATTGCCCTTCGTTTTTGGCCGTCAAGGGTGCTCCCGAGCCCACGCACCGGGGAGAAATCAGCTTCTCGCCTTTCACCCACCACTGGAACCCCAGCACTGAGCACAAACATGTGGTGCTGGTGGCCTTGGACGAACAGCTGCCAGGTGACCGTTTTTGCGGGGTGAGCCTGTTCAGCAACTCCTTTGGTCAACCGTCGGCTTATGTTTACGCAGGTCAGCAGTTCAATGGCTTGCTGGGTGTGCCCCAATTGTTTGTCAAGGTCACGGCTGGAATTTTGTACGGGTACGTTGCACCCTACGAGGACAAAGTCCCTCTGAACCACAACGGTTTTTCCCCAGCCATCATCCCTGCCATTGGTTACCAATTGACGTCAAAAGATTCGGTGCAAGTCAAGGTCCTGGGCAATGCCGGGATGATGCTGTCTTACGGCCGCCGTTTTTAAGCCCACGCATCAAGGGCCCACCACGATCCAGCTCTGGCAAGTCATGAGAAAATGCGAGGTTTACCGAACCGGAGTATTTCACATGGACGCAGAACACATCAATCAGATTGGCACCACCCTCACCGACCTGAGCGCCCGCACCCAAGAGTTACGGGGGTATCTTTGACTACGATGCCAAATCTGAACGGCTGAGAACCGTCAACGCATCCCTCGAAGATCCCTCGGTCTGGAACGACCCCAAAAAAGCCCAGGAACTGGGCAAAGAGAAAAAAGCCCTCGACGGTGTGGTGGTGACCATCACCAACCTGACCAGCGAATTGGCCGACAACCTTGAACTCTTTGAAATGAGCAAGGAAGAAGGCGACGATGACGGCCTCAAAACCATCGAAGCCGAAGCCGCCAAACTGGCCAAGCTGGTGGAAGACCTCGAATTTCGCCGCATGTTCCGCCACGAGGCCGACCCGCTCAACTGCTTTGTCGACATTCAGGCCGGCGCAGGCGGCACCGAAGCCTGCGACTGGGCCAGCATGCTGCTGCGCCAATACATCAAGTACGCCGAGCGCAAAGGCTTCAAGGCCACGGTGGAAGACGAAACCCCGGGCGACACCGCAGGCATCAAGGGCGCAACCATCAAGATCGAAGGCGAATACGCGTTTGGTTTGCTGCGCACAGAAACTGGCGTGCACCGTTTGGTCCGCAAGAGCCCCTTCGACTCATCGGGCGGCCGCCACACGTCTTTTGCCTCGTTGTTTGTTTACCCCGAGATCGACGACTCGATCGAGATCAACATCAACCCGTCTGACGTGCGCACCGACACCTTCCGCGCCAGCGGCGCGGGTGGTCAGCACATCAACAAAACCGACTCAGCGGTGCGCCTGACGCACATCCCCACGGGCATCGTGGTGCAGTGCCAAGACGGCCGCAGCCAACACAGCAACCGCGATGTGGCTTGGCAGCGCCTGCGCTCGCGCCTGTATGACTTCGAGATGCGCAAGCGTCTGGAAGAGCAGCAAAAGCTGGAAGACACCAAGACCGATGTGGGCTGGGGTCACCAGATCCGCAGCTATGTGCTGGACAACAGCCGCATCAAGGATTTGCGCACCAACGTCGAAATTTCGGCCACCCAAAAGGTGCTCGATGGCGACCTCGATGCGTTCATCGAAGCCTCACTGAAACAAGGCCTCTGAGCTGCTCAGACCTCAACCAAAACGGAGTTAGTGATGCGTGAAGGACAACCCACCGCGATTCACCGGGCCGCTTATGCCGCCCCGGCTTTCTGGATCGACACGGTCGATCTGACCTTTGACCTGGACCCAGCCAAAACCCGCGTGCTGAACAAGATGCGACTGCGCCGCAACCCCGATGTGGCGGCACAAGCACTGCGTCTGGATGGCGAAGACCTGAATTTGGCCCGCGTGCTGGTCAATGGCGGTGGCACCTCGTTCAAGATGGACGGCGGCCAGCTGGTGCTGGAGAACTTGCCCGAAGGCACAGATGCCTTCGATCTGGAGATCTTCACCACCTGCAACCCCGAGAAGAACACCCAACTGATGGGCCTGTACGTCAGCCAGGGCACGTTCTTCACGCAATGCGAGGCCGAGGGCTTTCGCCGCATCACCTACTTCCTGGACCGCCCCGATGTGATGGCCAGCTACACCGTCACGCTGCGTGCCGACAAGGCCAAGTACCCGGTGCTGCTGAGTAACGGCAATTTGGTCGAGCAAGGCGCACTGGACGACGGACGTCACTTTGCCAAGTGGGTCGACCCCCACAAAAAGCCCTGCTACCTGTTCGCCCTCGTGGCCGGTCAGCTGGTCGCTCGCGAGCAACGCATCACAAGCCGCAATGGCAAAGAGCATTTGCTGCAAGTCTTTGTGCGCCCGGGCGACCTGGACAAAACCGAACACGCCATGAATTCGCTGATGGCCAGCGTGGCTTGGGACGAAGCACGCTTTGGCCTGCCGCTCGATCTGGAGCGCTTCATGATCGTCGCCACCAGCGACTTCAACATGGGTGCGATGGAAAACAAGGGCCTGAACATCTTCAACACCAAGTACGTGCTGGCCAACCCGAACACCGCCACCGACATGGATTTTGGCGGCATCGAGAGCGTGGTTGGCCACGAGTACTTCCACAACTGGACCGGCAACCGCATCACCTGCCGTGACTGGTTCCAGCTCTCGCTCAAAGAAGGCCTCACGGTCTTCCGCGACCAAGAGTTCAGCCAAGACATGGCCGGCGAGGTCAGCGCCCGCGCTGTCAAGCGCATCGAGGACGTGCGGGTCTTGCGTACCGTACAGTTTGCCGAAGACGCTGGCCCCATGGCTCATCCGGTGCGCCCGGACAGCTATGTCGAGATCAACAACTTCTACACCGTCACCATCTACGAAAAAGGCTCCGAAGTCGTTCGCATGATGCAGACGCTGGTAGCCACCCCCACGGACAGCCAAGGCCGTGATGGATTTGCCAAGGGCATGAAGCTCTATTTTGAGCGCCATGACGGCCAAGCCGTGACCTGCGACGACTTTGCACAAGCCATTGCCGACGCCAACCCCGGCTCGGCACTGGCCCAGAACCTCGACGCATTCAAGCACTGGTACAGCCAGGCGGGCACCCCCCGCCTGCAGGCCAGCGGTGTCTTCAGCGCCGATGAACGCAGCTACACCCTGACCCTGCGCCAAAGCTGCCCCGAGACACCCGACCAAGCCGATAAAAAACCTTTTGTGATTCCAGTCACGCTGGGCTTGCTCAGCCGAGACGGCGCAGCCCTGCCCTTGCAGTTGGCTGGCACCCAGGACAGCGTCCTGCAGCAAACCCTGGTGCTGACCGAAGAGAGCGCGAGCTTCAGCTTTGTCAACATCGACAGCGAACCCGTGCCCTCCTTGCTGCGCGGCTTCAGCGCCCCTGTGGTGCTGGAAGACGGTTTGTCCGCCGCCGACTTGCTGATCTTGCTGGCCCAAGACAGCGACCCCTTTAACCAATGGGAAGCTGGCCAGCGCCTGATGCTGCAAAGCGCGACGGACGCCATCCAGCAAAACAAAGACCTGACGGGCCAGCCTGTGCTGTCCGATGCCCTGCTCGCGGCCTTGCGCAATGTGCTGCGCCACCCCGAACTGGATGCAGCTTTCAAAGACCTGGCGCTGACGCTGCCGTCGGAGAACTACATCGCCGACCAGCTCGACGTGGTGGACCCGCAACGCGTGCATGCGCTGCGCGAGAACATGCGCCTGACGCTGGCCACCGCTTTGCAAGCCGACTGGCAATGGGCCTGGGATGCCCACAAGCACAACGGCGCCTACACACCCGACACCAAGTCAAGCGGTCGCAGGGCCCTGGCGGGACTGTCCATGACCATGCTGTGTGTGGCCGCTGTGCACAGCGGTGACGCGGTCACGCCCGGCCGTGTTTTCCAGCAGTTCAAGGACGCGGGCAACATGACCGACCGCTTCAACGCCTTGTCGGCCCTGGTGGTCAGTGGCCATGCCTTGGCGCAAGACGCCTTGGCCTTGTTCCACAAAATGTTCCAGCACGAAGCCTTGGTCATCGACAAATGGTTTGCCCTGCAAGCTGGTGCGCCCGACCGCGCTGGCGACGTGTTGCCGCGTGTGCGCCAACTCATGCAACACGCCGACTTCAGCCTGCGCAACCCCAACCGGGCCCGTAGCCTGATCTTCAACTACTGCAGCGCCAACCCAGCGGGCTTTCATCGCGCCGATGCGGCAGGTTATGTGTACTGGAGCGAGCAGGTGCTGGCACTGGACGCGATCAACCCACAAGTGGCCGCCCGCCTGGCCCGCGCCATGGACCGCTGGAGCCGCCTGGCCGAACCCTACCGCAGCGCGGCCAAAGTCGCCATCGAGCGCGTGGCCGCCAAGGCTGACTTGTCAAATGACGTGCGCGAGGTGATCAGCCGTGCGCTGAGTGCGGCTTAATCTGCCACACCCAACATCGATGACCGAACCCAAGGAATGAACATGAGCAGCAAAATCTCCCTCTCCCGCTACCTGGTCGAGCAGCAGCGCGACAAAGGCCACATCCCGGCCGATTTGCGCCTGCTGCTCGAAGTGGTGGCCCGCGCCTGCAAAAGCATCAGCCACGCCGTGAACAAAGGCGCTTTGGGGGGTGTGCTGGGCAGCGCCGACAGCGAAAACGTGCAAGGCGAAGTGCAAAAGAAGCTCGACATCATCGCCAACGAGGTGCTGCTCGAAGCCAACGAATGGGGTGGCCATTTGGCGGCCATGGCCAGCGAGGAGATGGACAGCATCTACCTGGTGCCCAACCGCTACCCGCAAGGCGAATACCTGCTCATGTTTGACCCACTGGACGGCTCATCGAACATCGACGTGAACGTCAGCATCGGCACCATCTTCAGTGTGCTGAAAAAATCGGATGACAACCAAGGCGTGACCGAGCAAGACTTTTTGCAACCCGGCAAAAACCAGGTGGCGGCCGGTTATTGCGTGTACGGCCCACAAACCACACTGGTGCTCACCGTGGGCGATGGCGTGGCCATGTTCACCCTCGACCGCGAACAGGGCTCATTTGTGCTGACCCAAGAAAACGTGCAGGTGCCCGCCGACACCAAAGAGTTCGCCATCAACATGAGCAATATGCGCCACTGGGATGAACCCGTGCGCCGCTACATCGACGAATGCCTGCAGGGCAAGGAAGGCCCGCGGGGGAAGGACTTCAACATGCGCTGGGTTGCGTCCATGGTGGCCGATGTGCACCGCATCCTGACGCGTGGCGGTGTGTTCATGTACCCCTGGGACAAGCGCGAGCCCCACAAGGCCGGTAAACTGCGCCTGCTGTACGAAGCCAACCCCATGAGCTGGTTGATCGAGCAAGCCGGGGGCGCGGCCACCAACGGCAAAGTGCGCATTTTGGACATGCAGCCGAGCCAGTTGCACGAGCGGGTGAGCGTGGTGCTCGGCTCCAAAAACGAAGTCGAGCGCGTGACCCAATACTACGCCCAAGTTTGAAGGCGGGCTTTTTACGCGCGTCCTGTGGGTCGAGCACCCGAACCCACGGACAACATTTCGAGCCGGTTCAAGGCACCCAGGGCCTGCACAGCTTTGCGTGTGGCGCCGGGCACGTTGTTGCCGCTTGAGCGCAAATAATGCAGCGCCATGGCCAAAGCATTTTCAGCTTCTTGGTGCATGGCCAAGGTGAAGTGGTCCTGGTGCACGGGAGCGCTGAGGTGACGGGTGTTCAGAGGTATCAAGCGGGCTGCTGTGGTCATGGTTTCATGCTCCTGTGAATGGATGCTGGATCGCATGAATGAAATTTATCAGCAATGGCGTCACATTTAATACTTTTATAATATTAAATTGCAACAAATTGCAAAATTGAGATCACATCAGCGGGGCCACCTGGCCCTATGCCCAGGCAGACCCTTGTCAGCACAGATCAGTCGGCCAGATCGGGAGGCAAACCACCACCCACCACAAGCGCTGGGGCCACCGGCTCTGTCACGACCTGACGCAAGATTTCGCGCAGCATTTTTTTCTCGGGCAGGCTCAAGGCGCGGGCCAGACGCTGCCGCATGCGCAGCAAAAGTTGGCGGTCCACTTCTTGGGGAATGCCTCGGCTGATCTGCAGCGCGTCGCGCAGGTCCTCACGCAGGTCTTCTGGCTCGTCTGCCCACCAGGCGGTGATGACCTCGTGCATCGATTTGCGAAGCTCTTCCACATCCTCGACGGCCAGGCCCATGCCGGTCGGCAGCTTGCCCTGCAGCATATCGGCCAAGGCTTGTGAGTTCACCACCACACGGCGATCAGCCTGGGCCAGCAATCGGGCCCAGCCCGGATCGGTGCGCACCATTTGTGGCATGTTGCGCGCCGACTCGTCGGCCAGCAAGTGCACGCTCAGCCCGCTGAGTTGGGCCTCGTCGATGGTGGCCAAAAAGCGCTCATCGTCGCTGGCCACCAGCACATGGTCGCACGCATGGTGCTCAGCCAATTGTTTGAGGTCGTGGCCCAGTGAGCGCAGCAGCGAGGCGCCCCCATCGGCATCGTGGGCCTGCACCAGGCGCACGATTTGGTCGTCGATGACCAGGCCATCCGAGCGGTCGCTGTACCAGTAGATGCGGCGCAAATCCACATCGAGGGCAGCCTGTGAAAGGGCCTGAGACAACAAGCTGAGCAAGCCCTGACGGTTGACCGATTCGCCCGTCGCGCCCATGGCGCCTTGCTGGGCGAGCCAGATCAAGAAGCGGCCATCGATGAGGGCCATGCAGGTGCCACCTCGGTGTTCACCAAAGCGGCGTTCGGGACGGGAGTCATGAGAAAAATAGTCGCGTTTCATAAAGTGACCTGTATCCATATTGCGTAAAAACAGTAAGGTTGCGCCATCAGGCAACCGTTCGTATTTTACGGCCACGCCCTGTGTGCACCTGCGCCCAGTCCTGGCCTGCAGCCGCGTGCCCTGCCTTGTCGGGTATAAATAGTGCCTGTGTCCAAAAATCCACTCTTTGATCCGCGACAAGTCCCGGTTTGGCAAATCGACCACGACATGCCGGCTGTGCCGACTGCGAGTTTGCAGCCCGAGGCCCTGAAAGCTCGGTTTGCGCATCCACCTGTGTGGCAACCGGAAGTGGTGCGGGAAAACTTCACTTCCGACCGTGCCCCCGCTCAAGCGGCCGTGCTGGTGCCGATTGTGATGCGCGGGCCACACGCTTCGTCGCCCACGGTGCTGCTGACGCGCCGCGCTTCGCACATGAAGACACATTCGGGTCAAATTGCTTTTCCCGGCGGCAAGGTGGACCCCGAGGACGCCAACCTGCACGCCACCGCCTTGCGCGAGGCCCAGGAGGAAGTGGGCTTGGCGGCCCGCCATGTGCAGGTCATTGGCGAGTTGCCGGTTTACATCACGGGCACGTCCTTTTGGGTCACGCCGGTGATCGGCCTGGTCTCACCCGATTTCGATCTGCGACCCAATGCCGACGAAGTGGCCGATGTGTTTGAGGTGCCCTTGGCTTTTTTGATGAACCCGGCCAACCACCGGCGGCATGCCTTTGAGTGGCAAGGGTCTCAACGACAGTGGTTTTCCATGCCGTATGAGGAACGGAGAACTGCCTCCAATGGCGAAATCCAGGCCATTGAGCATTTCATCTGGGGTGCCACGGCCGGTATGCTGCGCAATTTTTACCAATTTCTGGTGGCCTCGCCATCCCCATGAGAACGCCATGAGTTTTTTTGCCATTTTGCTGGCCTTGGTGCTGGAGCAAGCCCGCCCCCTCAAATCCGACAACCAGGTCTTTGTTGCGGTCGAGCAATGGACCGCCTGGATGGTCCGCACCTTCGACGCGGGCACCCGACCACAAGCTTGGGTGACTTGGGGCATTGCCACCCTCTCCCCCGCCCTGCTCGCCGTGCTCTTGCATTGGCTGCTCGAGTGGACACTGGGCTGGTGGGTGGCTGTACTGTGGAACGTGGCCCTGTTGTATGTCACCTTGGGCTTTCGACAATTCAGCCACCACTTCACCGGCATCCGTGAGGCCCTTGAAAACGGCGACGAAGACAAGGCCCGTGAGTTGCTGGCGCAGTGGCAGCAGGTGCAGGTGGGGCAGATCCCGCGCAGCGAAATCGTGCGGCATGTGATCGAGTACTCGGTGATTGCCGCACACCGCCATGTGTTCGGTGTGTTTT
>JANQXJ010000027.1 GCA_030729445.1 Limnohabitans sp.
CCATTGCCCCGCTGATGCAGCGCGGCGAAAAGGCCGTGCCCCTGGGCCTGGTCGACCCCCTCAATTTGGGCATGGACGGCTACCGTCGCCGCATCAAACCCATGGTGGTGGCGGTGCAGGGCATCACCTACACGTTGGGCATCGAGTTGATGCTGGCCGCCGACATCGTGGTTGCGGCAGACGACTGCCGCTTCTCTCAGCTGGAGGTGCAGCGCGGCATCATGGCCACGGGCGGCGCTACGCTGCGCATGGCTGAGCGTGCGGGCTCGGGCAACGCCCTCTTGCACTTGCTCACCGCCGATGTGTTTGACAGCGCCGAAGCCTTGCGCCTGAACTTTGTGCAAAAGGTGGTGCCTGCCAATGGCCTTTTGGCCGAGGCCATGCGCATCGCGGGGCAGATTGCGGCGCAAGCGCCGCTGGCGGTCGTGGCCACACGGCAAAACGTGCTCAAAGCGGTGGAGCATGGACCGCTGGTGGCGATGCACGACTTCCTGTCCGTGCAGCAGCGTTTGTCGCGCAGTGAAGATGCGGCCGAAGGGGTGCGTTCGTTTGTTGAAAAGCGTCCGGCGCGTTTTACGGGGCAGTGACAAATTTGCAGCAGAGGCCGTCAGACAATCAAGCCGCCTGTTCTTACGGCCTCACAATCGGTCAATGACCGAAACGAACGCTTTGTACCCTTACGCCGAGCTCACCCCCGACCGGGTGATGGACGCCCTGACCGAATTGGGTTTGTGGCCAGACGGCCGTTTGCTGGCGCTCAGCTCCTACGAAAACCGCGTCTACCGTGCGCACTTGGACGAGCCTGTTCTGGGCAACTCGGCCGTGGTCCTCAAGTTCTACCGGCCTGGCCGCTGGAGCCGGGCCCAGATTCAGGAAGAACACGACTTTGCGGCCGAACTGTTGACGGGTGAAGTGCCCGTGGTCGCGCCCCTGGTGTTGAACGGGCAGACCTTGCACCACAGCGCGGGTTTTGATTTTTCGGTCAGCCCCTTGCGGGGCGGCCGCACGCCCGAGCTCGATGATTTCGACGTGCTCGAATGGATCGGCCGTTTTCTGGCCCGCATCCACACCGTGGGTGCCGCCCAGCCTTTTGCTCACCGCCCCGCGCTCGATGTGCAGACCTTTGCGCTAGAGCCTGCCGAGTGGCTGCAAACAAACCAAATGATCCCCTTGGAGGTCGAGCGCGAATGGCGCGACGCTTTTGCTGAAGCCTTGGCGCTGGTGCAAGAAAAGATGGCGGAAGGTGCCGCAAACCGCCACCTGATTCGCCTGCATGGCGACTGCCACCCGGGCAATATTTTGTGGACACCCACCGAGCTGCCCGGCGGCGGCCCGCATTTTGTGGATCTGGACGACGCCCGCATGGGCCCGGCCGTGCAAGACCTGTGGATGCTGCTGTCGGGCGAGCGTGCCCAGCGCACGCAACAACTGTCAGCTCTGCTGGATGGGTATGAACAAGTGCGCGACTTTGACCGCGCCGAGCTGAACTTGATCGAGCCCTTGCGCACCCTGCGTTTGATCCATTACAGCGCCTGGCTGGCTCGTCGCTGGGAAGATCCGATCTTTCCGGTCAACTTCCCCTGGTTTGGCACCCCCGACTACTGGCGCGGCCAGGTGCTGATGCTGCAAGAGCAAGTCGAGCAGATGCAGGAAACGCCTCTTAGCGTTTGACCTCAGCGCGGTGCAGGCTGCACGCCCAGCGCCATGGCGCAGCCAATCAGGGCGGGTTGGTCGGCGCGGATGACGTAGGTTGGGATGCGTTTCATGTAGTTCTCAAAACGACCTTTGGCTTCGAACGCGTCCCTGAATCCCGACTGCGCGAAGTAGTCGCCCAGCCGCCCGATCACGCCGCCACCAATGTAGATGCCGCCGCGTGCGCCCAGTGTCACGGCCAAGTTGGCCGCCGCGTTGCCCAGCAGGCGGCACATGCGGTCCAGCGCTTCTTCGCAAGCCACATCCTGAGCGGTCAGCGCCCGTTCAGTCACTTGCGCAGCCACCAGGTTGTCGGCCTCGGTGCCATTGAGTTCACAAATCGCACGGTAAAGGTTTTCCAGGCCCATGCCCGAGACCACGCGTTCGACAGAAACATGGGGGTAGGTACGCCACAAGATGCGCAGGATGTCGGCCTCGCGCTCGCAAGTGGGCGACATGCTGACATGCCCGCCTTCGCCTGCAATGGGCACCCAGTCGCCTCGGCGCGAGCGCACCAGCGACGACACGCCCAGCCCGGTGCCCGGACCGATCAGGCCTTTGGGTGCATCGGGCACGGGCTGGCCGGAGCCGATTTGTTGTAGATCGCTGCCCAGCAAAGCGGGCGCAGCCATGGCCATGGCTTCCCAGTCGTTGAGCATCAACAGGCGCTCCAGTCCCAGGGCCAAACGGGTGGCCTCGATCGAGAAGTGCCAGTGGTTGTTGGTCATCTTCAGGGTGTCGCCGTCGATCGGGTTGGCGATGGCGATGCAAGCTTGCTGCACAGCGGCCTGGCCGACTTGTTGCAAGTAGGCTTGGGCGGCGCTGGCCAGATCGGGGAATTGACCGGTGGGCAGAGTGGCTTCGTGGAACATGCGCTGTGTGTCTGGCTGCACCAATGCAAAACGGGCATTGGTACCACCGATGTCGCCCAGCAGGTAGGGAAGGGGTGCTGATTGAGTAGTCATGGAAGTGTCGGAATGGCTGGCATGAATTATGGCGCTGTGTTGGGCGAGCGCCTCCGGGTGATTCAGTGTGTGGTGATGTCCGACAAGGGCCATCGGATCGAGGCACAAAGGCCTTGGGGCGCCACTGAATCGAGTTGGACTTGGCCTTGGTGGCGTTCGGCGATTTCTTTCACAATGGCCAAACCCAAGCCGCAACCTTGCCCTGTGTTGCTGACGCGAACAAAGCGCTCAAACACGCGTTCACGATCGGCCAGAGACAAGCCGGGACCCGTGTCTGAGACTTGCAGCAAGGCGCACGGCGGGGTGTGGTGGGGGTCGATGGTGACCCGCACAGTGACTTGGCTGCCAGAGCCCGCGTAATGCAGTGCGTTGTCGATCAGGTTGGTCAAGGCTTCACGCACCAGCAGTTCATTGGCTTCGATCCACACGGGCTCGGTGGCGCTGTCGTCCAGACCCAAATCGATCTGCGCTCTGAGTGCACGCGGCACCCATTCGGCTGTAAGGGTTTGGGCCATGCGCTGCAGGTCAAAACGTTTGCGGTCGTGGGCCATGACCGATTCGGGCTCAGCACGCGCCAGGGTGAGCAATTGGTTGACCAAGTGGGCGCTTCGGGTGGCGCTGTCGTGCACACGTTGCAGCCGGGCGCGTAGTTCAGGATCGGTGGTGGATTGCAAGGCGATTTCGGTTTGGCTTTTGAGGCCTGCCAAGGGCGTGCGCAGCTGGTGCGCTGCATCACCAATGAAGCGTTTTTGGGTGGCCACTGTGTTTTGTACAGCCGACAGCAAAGTGTTGATGGCGGTGGCCAGCGACCACAATTCGCGTGGGGCAGAGGCCAATTGCAGAGGGGCCAGGTCGGTGGGGGCGCGGCCTTCGACTTGCTGCCGTAAGCGGGCCAGTGGTGACAGGCCTGCGCGGATGCCCAGCCAAACAATCAATGTCATCAGCAGCACCAGGCTGGACATGGGCAGCAGCATGTCAAACAGAATGCGCCGGGCCAGATCTTCACGGTTGGCGCTGCTGCGGGCCACCTGCACCAGCATGGTTTGGGGGGCTGTTTGGTCGTCGCCAAAGCTCAAGTACAGCGCCACCACGCGCAGGGCTTGACCTGCGGGCAAACTGGGCGAGCGGGTGCTGTTGGTGGGCATGCTGCCGTCATAAAAATACGGCGTGTCCAATGGGTAAGCAGCGTTTTCGCGTGTGGGCGAAGTTGCCTTTTGCAGGTCCGGTGCAGGTGGCGGTGGCAGGGCTTGGTTGCCCAATATGAACTGCCCTGGCGGGGAGCTGACCATGTAGAGCAGTCGGTCCTGAGGGTCGGCCTCCAGGATGTCTTGTGCAGCTTTGGGAAAGTCGATCAGCAAACCGTTGCCAATGGGTTTGAGCTGCCTGGCCAACGACCGACTGGCCTGCAGCAAGCTCGCGTCAATGGCTTGGTTGGCGTACCCCGCCGCAAACCTGTAGGTGGCCACGCCGCCAGCCATCCACAACACCAGCTGTGGCAGCAGCACCCACAGCAGAAGCTGTCGGGCCAGCGATACCCCGGCTTGGCCAGCAGGCACAGGTGTGAGGGTCATGGTTGGTTTCGCCAAATCAAATGGCCATCAGGCCTCTGCCTCGAGCAAATAGCCCAGGCCCCTGACGGTGCGGATCACCAACCGAGCGCCTTCCAGTTTGCGGCGCAAGCGGTGGATGTACACCTCGATCGAATTGCCGCCACCGGTTTCGCCGCCTTCATCTGACCATGCTTGGTGGATTTGATCCTTGGTGACCACTTGGTCGCGTTGCTGAACCAGAAGTTCCAAAAGGGTCCACTCCCTCCCGCTGAGCTCAAGCGACTCGCCCGACAAAAGGGCACGCCGTGTGGCCTTGTCCAAGGTCAAACCCCCTGCCAGGGTGGGCGTGGTGATGGGGTGGCTGCGTCTGAGCAGGGCATGGAGACGGGCCAACAGCTCTGGAAAGTCAAAGGGTTTGGTCACGTAATCGTCCGCTCCGGCTTGCAAGCCGGCCACCCGGTCGTCCAGCGCATCGCGGGCCGTCAGCAAGAGTACGGGAAGAGCGGGTTGGTTTTGCCGCAATTGCTGAAGAACCGCCAAGCCATCGCGCATGGGCATGCCAATGTCCAGCACCGCAATGTCGAAATGCTGTTTTTGCAGCAAATACTCGGCCACCGCACCGTTGGGCGCGTGTTCCACCTCGAATCCGGCGCTGCCCAACTGGTTTTGCAGGGCGTCGGCCAGCATGGCATCGTCTTCGGCAAGCAGCAATTTCATGCGCGAAGCTTAATGGATTGTTGATGCTGTGGCGATCTTTGCCCGCATTTCCGGGTTAGGGTTTAACCTAGTGTTAATAAATTAACAAGATATTAATATTCCGGCGTCGAGGTCATTGCAGGCCCATCTGCTGCTTCGCACATCCACACAGGGCCATGTCTGGCCATCAACAGGAGACTTTCATGAAATCAGTAAAAATGTTCAAGCATTCGGTTTTGGCCACAGCAGCCGTGTTGGCCTTGGCAGCGCAGGCCGGCGAGGTCGAGGTTCTGCACTACTGGACCAGCGGTGGTGAGGCCAAATCGGCAGCGGCCCTGAAGGCCACTTTGCAGGGCAAGGGCCACACCTGGAAAGACTTTGCCGTGGCCGGCGGCGGCGGTGACAACGCCATGACCGTTCTCAAGTCGCGCGTGGTTTCGGGCAATGCGCCTGCTGCCGCTCAGATCAAGGGGCCCGCTTTGCAGGAGTGGGCAGGTGAGGGCGTGTTGGCCAACATCGACGATGTGGCCAAAGCCGAAAAGTGGGACACCCTGCTGCCTCCCGTGGTCGCCAACGTCATGAAGTACAAGGGCAACTACATTGCTGCTCCCGTGAACGTGCACCGCGTGAACTGGTTGTGGGCCAGCAACGCCGCGTTCAAAAAAGCTGGTGCCAAAGTGCCTACCAACTGGGATGAGTTCTTCGTTGCTGCAGAAGCCCTGAAGAAGGCGGGCATCATCCCCGTCGCCCACGGTGGCCAAAACTGGCAAGATTTCACCACCTTTGAGAGCGTGGCCTTGGGTGTAGGTGGCGCGGACTTCTACAAAAAAGCTCTGGTTCAGTTGGACCAGGGTACTTTGAACGGCGCCACCATGACCAAGGTGCTCGACACTTTCAAGAAGATCAAAACTTACACCGACAAAAACGCCCCCGGCCGTGACTGGAACTTGGCCACCGCCATGGTGATCAAAGGCGAAGCAGGCATGCAGTTGATGGGTGACTGGGCCAAGGGTGAATTCGTGGCCGCAGGCAAAAAGCCGGGTGCTGACTTCACCTGTGCCGCCGCGCCTGGCACCGCCAAGTCCTTCACCTTCAACGTGGACTCGTTCGCCATGTTCAAGCTGAAGAACGATGCTAACTCCAAGGCTCAGAAAGACCTGGCTTCGGCCATCATGTCGACTGATTTCCAAGAAGTGTTCAACCTGAACAAGGGCTCAATCCCTGTGCGTTTGAACATGAACTTGGCCAAGTTTGACGATTGCGCCAAGCTCAGCTCCAATGACTTCGTGTCGACCGCCAAGAGTGGTGGCTTGGTGCCCTCCGTGGCCCACGGCATGGCCATTGGTTCAGCCACATCAGGTGCGATTCAGGACGCGGTGAGCCAGTTCTGGAACGATGACAAGATGAGCAGCAAAGATGCTCAAACCAAAATCGCTTCGGCCGCCAAGGTCAAGTAAGTCTCGGGGCCGACCTACGGGTCGGCTCGCATGAGTCCTGCAGGGCTTGTTGTTAATTTGTCCGTCGGGCTGCAGATCACGAGTTTGTGGCCCGCGACGGCGTCTGATCGGATCACCCATGTCTTCATCATCCCCAAGGCAGGCCGCTTGGCTGCCCAAACTCGTCATCGCCCCAAGCTTTGTGGTGTCGCTGCTGTTCATCTATGGCCTGATGGCTTGGAACGGCTACTTGTCTGTGTCGGCATCGCGTTTGTTGCCCAATTACGAATTTGTGGGCCTGCAGCATTACGCGGCCTTGATGGAGAGTGACCGCTTTCGGGTGGCCATGAGCAATATGGCCGTTTTTGGCCTGTTTTTTATTGGCGGCGCCATGGCGCTGGGGGTGTTGCTGGCGATTTTGCTGGACCAAAAAGTGCGTGGCGAAGGCGTCTTGCGCACCATTTATTTGTACCCCATGGCGATCTCTTTCATCGTCACGGGCACTGCTTGGAAGTGGATGCTCAACCCCGGTTTGGGCCTCGAGCACCTGATGCACAGTTGGGGCTTCACGGGTTTCAGTTTTGATTGGTTGGTGCAGCAAGACATGGCCATTTATTGCGTGGTGATTGCCGGCGTGTGGCAAAGCGCAGGTTTTGTGATGGCGCTGTTTTTGGCCGCGCTGCGCGGCATTGACGACTCCATCATCAAAGCCGCCCAAGTGGATGGTGCGAGTTTGCCTACGATTTATTGGCGCATCATTTTGCCCAGCTTGGGGCCGGTATTTTTCAGCACTTTGTTGGTGGTTTCTCACCTGGCCATCAAGAGCTTTGATTTGGTCATGGCGCTCACGGCGGGTGGCCCAGGCTACGCCACCGATTTGCCCGCAACTTTCATGTATGCCATCGCCTTCACGCGTGGACAAATTGGTTTGGGTGCGGCCAGCGCCACCGTGATGCTGGCCACTGTGGCAGCGATTGTGGTGCCTTATCTTTATTCAGAATTGCGGAGCAAACGATGAACCGCTTGAATTTTCATCGCATCATTTTGTGGTCCATGCTGCTGCTGTTTGCGGCCTGGTTTTTGGTGCCCTTGTATGTGATGCTGACCACTTCGCTCAAAGACGCTGAGCAGCTGCGCACTGGCAACTTGCTGAGCCTGCCCACCGCGCCCACACTGGACGCTTGGTTCAAGGCCTGGGGCAGCGCTTGCACGGGTGTGCAATGTGAGGGGCTCAAGCCGTTCTTCTGGAACTCGATTGTGATGGTGGTGCCCGCGGTGCTCTTGTCGACGCTGATCGGGTCGCTCAACGGTTATGTGTTGAGCAAGTGGAAATTTCGCGGCAGTGAGACCTTGTTCGCCTTCATGCTGTTTGGTGTGTTCATGCCCATGCAGGTGGTGCTCTTGCCCATGAGCCAGGTGCTGGGCTGGTTGGGCGTGGCCAGCTCGGTTTGGGGCCTGATGTTGGTGCATGTGGTGGCCGGTATTCCCTCGACCACGCTGTTTTTTCGCAACTACTACGTGGGGTTGCCGGACGAGTTGATCAAGGCCGCGCAACTGGATGGTGCGGGCTTTTGGATGATTTTTCGTCGCATTGTGTTGCCGCTGTCTTTGCCCATCATGGTGGTCACCTTGATCTGGCAGTTCACCAACATCTGGAACGACTTTTTGTACGGCGTGGTGTTTTCGGGGGCCGACAGCAAACCGATCACCGTCGGGCTGAACAACTTGGCCAACACCTCCAGCGCGGTCAAGGAGTACAACGTTGACATGGCGGCAGCCTTGATTGCGGCATTGCCCACCTTGTTTGTGTATGTGGTGGCCGGTAAATATTTTGTGCGCGGCTTAACTGCTGGCGCGGTGAAGGGGTAAATCATGGGCGCACTCGCCATTCGCAACATCCACAAGACCTACAACGACACGGTCCACATCCTCAAGGGCATCGACCTTGAAATTGATGCCGGGGAATTTTTGATTTTGGTGGGTCCATCGGGTTGCGGCAAATCGACCCTGTTGTCGATGATTGCCGGTTTGGACCATCCCAGCAGCGGCAGCATCCACATTGGCGAGCGCGATGTGACCCATTTGCCCAGCAAGGACCGCGACATCGCCATGGTGTTCCAGAGTTACGCGCTCTACCCCAATATGACCGTGGCACAAAACATCGCCTTTGGCCTCGAGATCCGCAAAGTGCCCAAGGCCGAACGCAAAGCGGCGGTAGACCGGGTGTCGGCCATGCTGCAAATTGGACACTTGCTGGACCGCAAGCCAGGCCAACTCTCGGGCGGGCAACGCCAACGCGTGGCCATGGGCCGGGCTTTGGCGCGGGACCCCAAGCTGTTTTTGTTTGACGAGCCGCTGTCCAACTTGGATGCCAAGCTGCGTGTGGAAATGCGGGCCGAAATCAAGCTCTTGCACCAGCGCACCAAAACCACCACGGTCTATGTGACCCATGACCAAGTTGAAGCCATGACCTTGGGCGACCGCATTGCGGTGATGAAAGACGGCTTGGTGCAACAGTTCGGCACGCCAGCGCAAATTTACAACCACCCAGCCAACCGCTTTGTGGCCGAATTCATCGGTTCACCTGCCATGAACATGGTGGACGCCACGCGAGAGGGCTTGTCTTTGATGGCCCACGGCATTGAATTGGGCCTGACCGAGGCGCAGCGCAGCGCCGTGCAATCTCACCGCAGCGCCGATTTGGTCTATGGATTGCGACCAGAGAGCATCAGCTTTGCGGCTCAAGGGCTGCCTGGCAAGCTCAGCATGATCGAGCCCACTGGCCCGGAAACTTATGCCACGGTAGACACCGCTGCAGGTCCACTCACCGCCCGTGTTCCAGGCGTGCTGCAATCTGTGGTGGGCGATGCGGTGCACCTGCAATGGTCGGCCGAAAGCGCCCATGTGTTTGACCGGGCAGGGGGCCAAAGAGTCGCATAACCGGGCCGCCCCGTTGTGACAGCGGGGGCAGAGGCCACCCCTTGGCCGCTGCCGGGGCATCTCGCCAAGGCTTATTTTTTGGGGTCGTACAAAACGCCGCCCACACCCGCACGGCCCGTGACCTGGCCCGCGC
>JANQXJ010000028.1:0-7847 GCA_030729445.1 Limnohabitans sp.
GCCCTGCACTTTGGTGGCACGGCCGTTCTCGACAGTGGTCAGTAGGGCGCAGGTGTCGGGGCAGTCGTGCGGGCAGGCGCCACGAACGGTCTGGGAGGCCAATAGGGGGTCGGTCATGGGGCTGTGCAAAAGGGCGGTCTGGCTGGAGACGAAGGTTCGCACCTATTGTGGCCCAAACACGGCGCACAACGTAGGGCCCGCTTGTCCCCCATGTGCACAGGGGTGTTGGCAACTCTGGTCAAGTGTGGCTAGACTGTACCCATGAAAATCATCGACTCGATCCTCACCGACGCGGCCAGCATCGCGGCCATTCGCAAAGACATCCACGCCCACCCCGAGCTGTGCTTCCAAGAAGTGCGCACGGCCGATGTGGTCGCTCAGCAGCTGACCGACTGGGGTATCCCCATCCACCGCGGCATGGGCACCACGGGTGTGGTCGGCATCGTGCACGGACGCGACGGCGGCGCTTGTGGACGCGGCATTGGTCTGCGCGCCGACATCGACGCGCTGCCGATGCAAGAGTTCAACACCTTCGCGCACGCCAGCAAACACCAAGGCAAGATGCATGCATGCGGCCACGACGGCCATACCGCCATGTTGCTGGCAGCGGCCAAGCATTTCTCCAAACACCGCGACTTTGACGGCACGGTGTATTTGATCTTCCAACCCGCCGAAGAAGGCGGCGGCGGTGCCCGCGAGATGATCAAGGACGGCTTGTTTGACAAGTTCCCGATGCAGGCCGTGTTTGGCATGCACAACTGGCCAGGTGCCCCGGTGGGCACCTTTGCCGTGAGTGCTGGCCCCGTGATGGCGTCGAGCAACGAGTTCAAGATCACTGTTCGTGGCAAAGGCAGCCATGCCGCTCTGCCCCACAACGGCATTGACCCGGTGCCAATTGCCTGCCAGATGGTGCAAGGTTTCCAGACCATCATCACCCGCAACAAGAAGCCAGTGGATGCGGGCGTGATCTCGGTCACCATGATCCACGCGGGCGAAGCCACCAATGTGGTGCCCGACTCGTGCGAATTACAGGGCACCGTTCGCACCTTCAGCATTGAGGTGCTGGACCTGATTGAAAAGCGCATGCAGCAAGTGGCCGAGTCGATTTGCGCGGCCTTTGACGCGCAGTGCGAATTCGAATTCCACCGCAACTACCCGCCCACCATCAACAGCCCCTTGGAGGCCGACTTTGCACGCCAAGTGATGGGTGGCATCGTGGGCGCCGAGCAGGTGATGCCACAAGAGCCCACCATGGGCGCAGAAGACTTCTCCTACATGCTGCAAGCCAAGCCCGGTGCTTATGTCTTCATCAGCAACGGCGACGGTGCCCACCGCGAAATGGGCCACGGCGGCGGGCCTTGCACCCTGCACAACCCGAGTTACGACTTCAACGACGACCTGATCCCCTTGGGCGGCACGTATTGGGTGGAGTTGGCCACACAGTGGCTGGCTCAACCGACCCAACCCGCTTGACCGGGCCCCGCATGCAAGACAGCCAACATGGCTTTTCCAAAAGCTACGCACAAGCCCGGGACCAATTCCTCAACGCTGCCCAAACCGCAGGCCTGCAGGTGGACTCCAACATCCATCCCCTGCCTGGCCGGGAAGGTGAAACTTTGGCCATGGACGTGGTGCTGGATGGTGCACCCGATGCCAACGCCTTGCTGGTCATCAGCAGCGCTTGTCACGGCGTGGAAGGTTATTGCGGCTCCGGGGTGCAAATACATGCGCTGCACAACCCCGCTTGGCGTGAAGCGGCCAAGGCCCAAGGCGTGGCCGTGCTCTACATCCATGCCCTCAACCCTCACGGGTTCTCGCATGTGCGCCGGGTCACCCACGAGAACGTGGACATTAACCGCAATTTCCAGGACTTCTCCAAACCTTTGCCCGACAACCCGGCCTATCGAGAAATCCATTCCCTGCTGCTGCCCGATGTCTGGCCTCCTGATGCGTCCAACGCAGCAGCGACTGCGCAATACATTGCTGAGCGCGGCATGAAAGCTTACCAAGCTGCCGTATCCAAAGGACAGCATGAGTTCCCAGAGGGTTTGTTTTTTGGGGGGCAAGCGCCCACTTGGAGCAACCTCACTTTGCGCTCGGTATTGAAAAAGTACGGCCAGCGCTGCCAAAAAATGGCTTGGATCGACCTGCACACGGGACTGGGTCCCAGTGGAGTGGGTGAACGCATTTTTGCCTGCGCCGACGATGCCGCAGCCTTTGCGCGTGCCAAAGCATGGTGGGGGCAGGGCATCACCTCGATTTACGACGGCTCATCCAGCTCCCCCATGCTCACGGGACTCATGTGGATGGCGGCATATCAGGAGTGCCCACAAGCTCAGTACACCGGTATTGCTCTGGAGTACGGTACTCAACCCCCTGAGCGGGTCATTCACGCCCTGCGTGGCGACCATTGGCTACAAGTTCATCCCGAGGCTTCTGAGGCCCTGAAACAGCAAATCAAACAAGACCTGATGAACGCTTTCTACACCGATACCGACGCATGGCGTACCCAGATTGTTGACCAAGCCATGGATGCGATGCACCAGGCCGTTAGGGGATTACGCGCACCATGAGCACACCTCGTATTTTGGTCTTGGGCGGCAGCGGCTTTGTCGGCCGCCAGGTCTGCGAACAACTCGCCCGCCTGGGCTGGCACATCACCGTGCCCACTCGCCGCGCCGTGAATGCAGCCAGCGTGCAAAGCCTGCCCGGGCTGACGGTGATCGAGGCCTCTGTTCACAAGGAAGCCGATCTGGCCCGGCTCATGCCCGGCCATGATGCGGTGGTCAACCTGGTGGCCGTGCTGCATGGCAATGAAGAGCGCTTCGAGCAGGTGCATGTTGATTTGCCTGGAAAAATCGCCAGCGCCATGAAAAAAGCCGGTGTTCAGCGCCTGGTGCACGTCAGCGCTTTGGGTGCTGATCAGCAAGGCCCCTCGATGTACCAGCGCAGCAAGGCGCGGGGCGAGACGGTTCTGCACAACGCCGGGCTGCAGCTGACGGTGTTGCGCCCCAGCGTGATCTTTGGTGCCGAGGACAAATTTCTGAACCTGTTTGCTGACCTGCAAGCCGTGGCGCCTTTCATGCCACTGGCCGGCAGTGGCACGCGCTTTCAGCCTGTGTGGGTGGGCGATGTGGCCCGCGCCGTGGTCGTTTGTCTGCAAAAGCTGGACACCGTGGGTCAGACCTACGAACTCTGCGGCCCGGACGTGATGACCTTGGGTGAGTTGGTCCAGCGTGCGGGTCAGTGGGCGGGTGTGAACCAGGGCCGAGGCCGCCCGGTCATCGGTTTGCCGATGTGGGTGGGCTGGTTGCAAGCTGCGGCCATGGAGTTGGCACCGGGTGAGCCATTGATGAGCCGGGACAACCTGGCGTCGATGAAAGTGGACAACATCGCCACGGACCAATATCCCGGTCTTCAGGCTTTGGGCATCGCCGCAGCTTCGGCAGCGGGCGTCGCACCAACCTATTTGGGCCACCGCGGCCCACGCAGCAAGTTGAACCGCTGGCGTGCGGGGGCTGGGCGCTGAGTTCTCGCCTTACAGGGCTGTGATTCTTGGGTGGTTTGAGTGTTGGTGGTCTCAGTTGAGGGTGTGTGAGGGGATGCGGCGGGTTCCTCATGACGGGGTACCGTGAATCGTCACCCGCCGCATCCCCTCACACACCTTGGAGTGATCGAACCTTGCATCCCCCTGCTGTGGACCTACTCTTGGTTCATTCCGATTCACAACACTTTGCCGACTGCGGGGCCTCCTCTCACGCCTGTGACCGTTAACATGCAGGGTCTGATTTCCGGGAGAAAAAATGATCCAGCTCTACATCGCCAACAAAAACTATTCGTCCTGGTCTATGCGCCCTTGGGTGCTGCTGCGCCAAGCGGGCATCGACTTTGAAGAGATCTATGTGCGCTTTGACAGCTTCGCGCCCGACTCGCAGTTCAAGGCCGCGCTCAAAGACGTCAACCCGGTAGGCAAGGTGCCCGTGCTGTTGCACGATGGCCTGGCCGTGTGGGACACCCTGGCGATTGCCGAATACGTGGCCGAGCAGTTCCCTGAAAAACAGCTTTGGCCGCAAGACCGCGCTGCCCGGGCTCGTGCGCGAAGCGTCTGCGCCGAAATGCACAGCGGCTTTTCGGGTCTGCGCAGCGCCTGCCCGATGAACATCGAGGCGCACCTGCCTGAAATTGGCGCTTTGGCCCTGCGCGACAAACCCGCCGTGCTCGCAGATCTGAACCGCATTTGCAGCCTGTGGAGTGGTCTGCTGCAAGAACACGGCGGCCCCATGCTTTTTGGCCATTTCACCGTGGCCGATGCCTACTTTGCCCCGGTGGTCATGCGTCTGAAAACCTACGCCCTGCCGGTGCCGGCCGATGTGGCCGCCTACATGGAACGCGTGTGCGCCCTGCCCGGCGTCAAAGCCTGGATCGATGAGGCGCTGGCCGAGCAGGACTTCATCGACTTCGAAGAGCCTTTCCGGCTTTCTCGCTGAAGGCAGACACGGACATGCAGGTTTTTGTCGTCGGCGGTGCGGTACGTGATGCCTTGATGGGTGAACGCGTGAACGACCGCGACTGGGTGGTGGTGGGCAGCACGCCCGAGGCCATGACCGCGCAGGGCTTTGTGCCAGTAGGCAAGGACTTTCCGGTGTTTTTGCACCCGCAGACCCGCGAGGAATACGCGCTGGCCCGCACTGAGCGCAAGACAGCGCGGGGCTACAAAGGTTTTGCGGTGCAGGCCGCGCCCGACGTCACGCTCGAAGAAGACCTGGCCCGGCGCGACCTCACGGTCAACGCCATGGCCGTGCCCGAGGCGCTGGCGCACAAAGCCCCCAGCGCCTGGACAGGCAAGATCGTTGACCCATACGGTGGCCAGCGTGACCTGCAAGCCAAGGTGCTGCGCCACGTGACCGAGGCCTTTGCCGAAGACCCGGTGCGCATCCTGCGGCTGGGACGCTTTGCTGCGCGTTTTTCCGACTTCTCTGTAGCCGATGAAACGATGGCCTTGATGCGCCAGATGGTCGAGGACGGCGAGGTGGACCACTTGGTGCCCGAACGCGTCTGGCAAGAGTTGGTCAAAGGCATGATGAGCGATCGGCCCTCTCGCATGTTCGAGGTACTGCGCACATGCGGCGCCCTGAAGGTGCTGCTGCCCGAAATGGACCGTTTGTGGGGCGTGCCCCAGCGCCCGGAATACCACCCCGAAATCGACACGGGCGTGCACATGATGCTGGTGATGGACATGGCTGCACGCTTGAACATGCCGCTGTCGGTGCGTGTGGCCTGCCTGATGCACGACCTGGGCAAAGGCACCACACCTGCCGACGTGCTGCCACGCCACATCGGCCACGAAGGGCGCAGCGTCAAATTGCTGCAAAAGGTGTGTGAGCGCCTGCGCGTGCCGACCGACTGCAAGGAACTGGCCGAGGTGGTGGCACGTGAACACGGCAACATCCACCGCAGCGCCGAGCTCGGGCCAGAGGCCTTGATGCGATTGCTCGACCGTTGTGACGCCATTCGCCAGCCCGAGCGCTTTGCACGGGTGCTGCAAGCGTGTGAATGCGATGCCCGAGGGCGTTTGGGTTTTGAAGCTGCGGCTTATCCGCAGGCTGCGCGCTTGCTCAAAGCCCAGCAGGCCGCGCTGTCCGTGGAGACTGCGCCGATCGCTCAGGATGCGTCAGCACAAGGGCTGAAAGGCCCCAAGATTGGTGAGCAGATCGCCAAAGCCCGCGTCAATGCCATCGCAGCCTCTTTGTAGGAGCGTTCTCTGACAGCGATCAAACCGCCCCAAAGGCTTCGCCACCGGAAACCGCTCCGACAAAGCCACCTTCAAAGGTGCGAACGCGTCCAGTCGGCAATGTCTTGCGCGGTGCGAAATGCACCCGCCTGACGGGCGACTTCTTTACCACCGACAAACAAGGCAAGTGTGGGGATGCTGCGGATGTTGAAGCGGGCGGCGATGGCCTGCGCTTCTTCGGTGTTGAGTTTGGCCACCCGCACTTGGGGCTCCAACAGGCCAGCGGCCTGCTCATAAGCCGGGGCCATCATCCGGCAAGGACCGCACCAAGGGGCCCAAAAATCGACCAACACCGGCGCATGGCTGCGGCCGATGTGCTTGTCGAAGCTGGCAGCGTCCAGTTCCAACGGATGGCCGTCAAAAAGAGGTTTGTGGCACTGTCCGCAATCGGGTGCGTTGTGCAGGTCAGCCACACGCACGCGGTTGGTGGTGTGGCAATGCGGACAAACAATGTGCAAAGCGCTGGCTGAATCGGTCATGGAATCCCCTGTATTTCAAAAACAATTGGGGGCCATGCTGCACGATTCAAGGCCCAATCGCCCTGATTCAGGTCAAGGCGAAGAGCCGGACAAACTCAGCGTGCAGGTGGGCGGCGCGGCGCCATGGGGGCACGACCCGCCAGGTGACGGAAGCTGATGCGGCCTTTGCTCAGGTCGTAAGGCGAGAGCTCAAGGGTCACACGGTCACCCGCCAAAATGCGGATGTGGTTCTTGCGCATCTTGCCAGCCGAATAAGCAATCAGTTGGTGGCCGTTGTCCAGGGTCACGCGAAAACGGGTGTCGGGCAACACCTCGTTGACCACGCCCATCAGTTCAATCAGTTCTTCTTTAGCCATTTAAAACGTCTTTCTCAAAGCAGGATCGGTTTTGTCGTCTGGCGCTCTACCCACAACAAGCCTTCATCGAGGGCGTATTGGCTGGCGGCGGCCGGGGTGGCGAATTCGGGCACAAACCGCATCACACGGTCGGTGCTGGCGCTGCCACGGCCACTGGCCACGGACACTTGCGCGCCAAATGCGCCATTGGGCAAAGCCCTGACGCACGGCTGAATTCGGAATTTTCCCATGGAGATGGGTTGGTGTGAACAATATGAAATGGTCATGTATTTTAACGGAGGGGGTCGAACCGCTTTTTTCGGCCCTCTTGGGGGCTGTGCAGCGGCACGGGTCTTGGCATGTCCTGCTGCCAAAAAAGCGCCCCCATAAGCAGCCCTGAAGGCCTGCCCAACAACAGCACCGTGCAGAGGTGCGTTAAAAAAGGAAGCAAAAAATCGTCTGGGCCCAGCTTGGAAAAGCATGGCGGGCGATGTGCACAGTGGAGGACAAGACTGGCATCCCTCTGCCGGGATGCGCTATCGGCTCTGGGAGAGCGAATGGGCATAAGTCGCCAATGGCGTGTCGCACTGTAACACGTTCGGCTAACAAGCCCTTAAAGCACGCCTCAGACCCAACGCGCAATGCCTGCCGCCACCATGCTCAGCAGCAAGGTGCTGGTGATGGGGATGAAAAACTCGCGGCCGAACAGGCGAAAGCGAAAATCTCCGGGCAGGCGGCCGATGCCAATTTTTTCAAGCCACTTTTGTAGGCCACTGAAAATGATCAGAGCGAGAAACACCACGATGAGCCAACGCAACATAGCTTGCCTGGGTGCCGTCTACAGGCGGTGAGAGCGGTCGCCCCGGGCAAAGCCCTGGGCAGACCAGTCGGTGGTGGTGGAAAACCCAATGACTTTGAACAACTCGCCCATTTCGTGCTCGTTGATCAGGCGCTGGGCCAGGCTGCGCTTGGCCAAACTGGCAGCGGCCATGCGCTCGGCCAACCCGAGGTTCAGCAAAAACCAGGCTTGGCTGGTGTAACCCAGCACATTCAAACCTGCGTTTTGCCCAGCCAAGGCCACGCCTGTGAAGTTGACGTGCGCAGTGATGTCTTTTTGGCCCACCGCCACCAAGGGGTTGTCGTCCGCTTGGTGCAGCTGGTGGCACATGACAGTGCCCATGTGGCGCTGCGGGTGAAAGTACTCGGCCTCGGGGAACCCATAGTCCAGAAAGAACGCCGCCC
>JANQXJ010000028.1:7857-9385 GCA_030729445.1 Limnohabitans sp.
ACCCCGCCCGGCCAGCAGCCGCTCGGCCAAGCTGGTGATGAAGGCCTCGCCTTGGGGGTGAATTTCGGTCAGGTAATCGTGCTCACCCTCGATCTCGACAGGCGGGCGCCAATCGGTGATCCGGTCTTGCCAAGCAAAATCCTCACCGGCACTGACCACGCCGCGCTCGTGCCAGACGCCTTGTGTACGCTGCAGCAGCTGCACCGGCATGGCGTCCAACACCTCGTTGCCCACCACCACGCCCTCAATGGCCTCGGGCCAGGTGTCCAGCCAACGCACTTTGCCCGCGTGTTGGAGCAAGGTGTCGGCTTGGCGGGCGCGCAAGGTACCCGACAAATCAATGATGTTGTAACGCGCCACCGCGTCGCCCAAGCTGTCCAGCAATTGCAAGGCCAGTGCACCGGTGCCCGCGCCAAACTCCCAGACTTCATCCGTACTGGTGGCCTGTAGCGCTTGGCGCACTTGCACCGCCAGGGTTTGGCCAAACAGCGGCGACATGCCCGGCGCGGTCACAAAGTCGCTGCCCGAGGACGGCATGGCGCCGAATTTTTGCAGGGCGTTGGTGTAATAACCCAAGCCGGGTTCGTACAAGGCCATGGCCATGAAACGGTCAAAACCGATCCAGCCACCCGCTTGTGATATGGCTTGGTGAATAAATGGGTTCAGCTCGGATGAGGGCTTGAGGTTCAACGTGGTCACGCGGCGATTGTCGCCGAAGGCGAGCAGGGGTTTGCCGGGGCACCGGGATCGGCATTCATGGCTTGGCCGATAATTGATGGTTGGCTTGAACGGCTGTCATGCCGGACTTGATCCTGCATCCGGGGTTGCGCAAATATGGACCCCGGATCAAGTCCGGGGTGACAAGCTTCCTGAACCCACCTTTCCTGACAATCCATCATCGCTCTAACCACAAGCTGCTCACATTCATGAAACAAGTTCTGGTCACCGGAGGCGCTCACCGCCTGGGCGCAGAGATCGTTCGCCAATTTGCGGCGGCGGGCTGGCGCGTGTGGTGCCACTACCAACGCTCGGCTGCTGCGGCGCAGGCCCTGCAGGCCGAACTGCAGTCAAAGGGCGCCAAGATCGAACTGGTGCAAGCCGATCTGGCGCAAAGCTTGGAGGTCGAGCGCATGGTGAACCACATCTCGCAAACCACCGGGCCGCTGGATTGCCTGGTGAACAACGCCTCCTTGTTCGAGCCGGACGAAGGCACCGACATGGACTTACCCGGGGCACGCCTGCAACTCGAAGTGAATTTGATCGCCCCCATGACGTTGGCCTCCCTCATGGCCCAACAAGCCGCGCCCGAATCAAAGCCCGGCCAGCGCAGCGTGGTCCACATCCTGGACCAGAAGGTGTTCAACCTGAACCCCGACTATTTTTCCTACACCGTCTCCAAACTGGCGCTGGAGCGTGCAGTGGCCTTGCAGGCCCAAGCCCTGGCCCCCTTGCGTGTGTGCGGCGTGGCTCCGGGCCTGATGTTTTTGAGCGGCCCACAAACCCAAGAGAACTTTGACCGCAACAGCCG
>JANQXJ010000029.1 GCA_030729445.1 Limnohabitans sp.
GGGCTCCAAGCGCATCAAGGCGCCGTCGGGGCCATCGCTCAGCAGGTAAACCAAACCGTCCGGCCCCATGCGCACATCGCGGATGCGACCTGCACGGCCTTGCAGCAAACGCTCTTCGCGCAGTACTTTTTCACCATCGAGCACCAGCCTCACCAGCAGTTGGCCGCGCAAGGCCCCCACCAACAAATCGCCTTGCCATTGGGAAAACTGGGAGCCACTGACAAAAGCCATGCCCGAAGGCGCAATCGAAGGCACCCACTTGTACAAGGGTTGCACCATGCCGGGCTTGGTCTGGCCCTCACCAATGCGGGTGCCCAAACCATAATTCACACCGTAGGTAATAACGGGCCAGCCGTAATTGAGGCCCGGGCGCATCACATTGACCTCGTCACCGCCTTGCGGCCCGTGCTCATGCGTCCACAGTTCTCCGGTTTGGGGGTGAAGGGCCGCGCCTTGCATGTTCCGGTTGCCCAAGGTCCATTTTTCAGGCAAGGCCCCGGCTCGGTTGACAAATGGGTTATCCGCAGGAACGCGGCCGTCGTCGTGCAAGCGGATGACGGAGCCGGCATGGTCATCCAGCTTTTGGGCGCGGTCTTTGTCGCCCCGGTCGCCCAGGGTCAGATAGAGCATCCCGGATTTGTCGAACACGATGCGCCCACCAAAATGCTGGCTGGAACGGGTTTTGGGCTGCATGCTGAACAGGACCTGAACTTCGGTCATGCGGTGGCCTTGGAGTTTGCCCCGCGCCAAATCTGTGCCCCAGCCGCCCGTACCGGGTGCGTTATACGCCCAATAAATCCAGCCGTTTTGGGCATATTGCGGGTGCAAGGCCACATCAAACAAACCGCCCTGTCCGCGCTCAACGACTTCAGGCAGCCCGTCAATGGGTTTGGGATCCAGACGAAAATCTGCCCGCACCAAACGCAAACGCCCTGCCCGTTCGGTCACCAGCATCCGCCCATCCGGCAAAAAAGCCACTGACCAAGGGTTCTCCAGCCCTGTCACCAAAGTGGCCAGACGGAAAGCGTGCTTTTCGGAGGTGATGAGTGAAGACCTGTCTTGAGCCAACAAGGGCGTCATAGCAGCCATGCTCAAGAGCAGGAGGTTGAGGCCTCGAAAAACTTGAACTTTCACGGTCAACCTCCATTCAGGGCTTTAGGGAATTATTCCCACTCAATCGTCGCCGGTGGTTTTGAGCTCACGTCGTAGGTGACTCGGTTGATGCCACGCACCTCGTTGATGATGCGACCCGACACTTTCTTGAGCAGCGCATAAGGCAGCTCGGCCCAGTCGGCGGTCATGAAGTCACTGGTTTGCACAGCGCGCAAGGCCACCACATAGTCGTAGGTGCGGCCGTCGCCCATCACGCCCACGCTTTTCACGGGCAGGAACACGGTGAAGGCTTGGCTGGTCAGGTCGTACCAGGTCTTGCCAGATTCGTCGGTGAAGTTGCGCAACTCTTCGATGAAGATGGCGTCCGCACGGCGCAGCAAGTCGGCGTATTCTTTTTTGACTTCACCCAAGATGCGCACGCCCAAGCCTGGGCCTGGGAAAGGATGGCGGTAGACCATCTCGCGGGGCAAGCCCAACGCCACGCCGAGTTCGCGCACTTCGTCTTTGAAAAGTTCGCGCAGCGGCTCCAGCAGTTTCAGGCCCAATTGCTCGGGCAAGCCGCCCACGTTGTGGTGACTCTTGATGGTGACGGCTTTTTTGCTCTTGGCGCCACCGGACTCGATCACGTCGGGGTAAATCGTGCCTTGGGCCAGGAAAGTCGCCCCCTTGTGCCCTCCATCGCCTGCTTTCAATTTCGCGGCCTGTTCCTTGAACACGTCCACAAACAAGCCGCCAATGATTTTGCGTTTGGCTTCAGGCTCGCTCACGCCCGCCAACTTGCCGAGGAACAAGTCACTGGCATCGACGCGGATGACTTTGGCGTGCAACTTGCCCACGAACATCTCCATGACCATGTCGCCTTCGTTCAGTCGCAGCAGGCCATGGTCCACAAACACACAGGTCAACTTGTCGCCGATGGCGCGGTGGATCAAGGCGGCTGCCACCGACGAATCGACGCCACCCGACAAGCCTAGGATCACCTCTTCGTCACCCACCTGCTCGCGGATCTTGGCCACAGCTTCTTCGATGTAGTTGCCCATGATCCAGTCGGGGCTGGCCTTGCAAATGTCGAGCACAAAGCGGTTGAGCAACGCCTGGCCCTGCACGGTGTGTGTGACTTCGGGGTGAAACTGCACCGCATAGAAATGGCGTGATTCATCGGCCATGCCTGCAATCGGGCAAGCCGGAGTCGAGGCCATGACCTTGAAGCCTTCGGGCATTTGGGTGACTTTGTCGCCGTGGCTCATCCAGACCTTGAGCATGCCGTGGCCTTCGGCCGTGGCAAAGTCTTCGATGCCCTTGAGCAGTTCGGTGTGGCCATGTGCGCGGACTTCGGCGTAACCGAATTCGCGTGTCGTGCCCGCCTCCACTTTGCCGCCCAGCTGCTGCGCCATGGTTTGCATGCCATAGCAAATGCCCAGCACGGGAATGCCCAACTCGAACACAGCATCCGGTGCTCGGTCATCGACTTCGTAAACGCTGGCATGGCTGCCCGACAAGATGATGCCTTTGAGGTTGCCATCTTTGGCGTAATCACGCACCCAGTCGCTGCTGACGTCGCAGGGATGGACTTCGCAAAACACATGCGCTTCGCGCACGCGGCGGGCAATGAGCTGGGTGACTTGCGAGCCGAAGTCGAGAATCAGGATTTTGGAATGCTGCATGGCAGGCGTCGTTCTTTGAGAAATGAAAAGGCGTCTGGGGTGCAGACGCCTTGGTGATCAAGTACAGATTTTACTCAGCCCGGTAATTCGGGGCTTCCTTGGTGATCTGCACGTCGTGCACATGGCTTTCACGGATGCCCGCTGCGGTGATTTCCACAAACTGCGATTCATTGTGCATGGCCTCGATCGTTGCGCAACCGCAGTAACCCATGCTGGCACGCAAGCCGCCCGCCATTTGGTAAATGATGGACACCACCGAGCCTTTGTAAGGCACGCGGCCCTCGATGCCTTCGGGCACCAGTTTGTCCGCGTTCGGGTTGCCAGTGCTCGACTCTTGAAAGTAACGGTCTGCGCTGCCTTGCTGCATGGCGCCAATCGAGCCCATACCGCGGTAGCTCTTGTAGCTGCGGCCCTGGAACAACACGATTTCGCCGGGTGCCTCTTCGGTGCCGGCGAACATGCCGCCCATCATCACCGTGCCCGCGCCTGCAGCGATGGCTTTGGCGATGTCGCCGCTGTAGCGAATACCGCCGTCGGCAATCAGGGGCACGCCTGTGCCTTTGAGGGCCGTGGCTACGCTGTCGACTGCCATGATTTGCGGCACGCCCACGCCTGCGACGATGCGGGTGGTGCAGATGGAGCCGGGGCCGATACCGACCTTGACGCCGTCAGCACCCGCCTCGACCAAGGCCAAGGCGGCTGCGCCGGTGGCAATGTTGCCGCCAATGACTTCGATGTGTGGGTAGTTTTGCTTGACCCAGCGCACGCGGTCGAGCACGCCTTTGCTGTGGCCGTGGGCTGTGTCCACGACGATGGCGTCGACGCCTGCGCGTGACAGCGCTTCGACGCGCTCTTCGGTGCCCTCGCCCACACCCACGGCCGCGCCAACGCGCAGTTTGCCTGCCCCGTCGCGAGCAGCGTTGGGGAAGTTCAGCTGTTTGGTGATGTCTTTGACGGTGATCAGGCCCTTGAGCTCAAATGCGTCGTTGACCACCAACAGGCGTTCAAGCTTGTGTTTGTTGAGCAGGTGCTTGGCTTGTTCAGGCGTGGTGCCTTCGGGCACGGTGATCAAGCGTTCACGCGGGGTCATGATCTCGCTGACTTTTTGGTCATAGCGGGTCTCAAAACGCAAATCGCGGCCGGTGACGATACCGACCACTTGGCGACCATCGCAGACCGGGAAACCAGAAACGCCCAGCTCGTCCGAGAGGGCCATGACCTGGCGCACGGTGGTGTCGGGGGTGATGACGACCGGGTCGCGCAGCACGCCTGATTCGTAACGCTTGACCTTGGCCACTTGAGCGGCTTGCTCTTGTGCTGAGAGGTTTTTGTGCACGATGCCGATGCCACCTTCTTGGGCGATGGCGATGGCCAGTCGCGCTTCGGTCACCGTGTCCATAGCGGCAGACACCAGGGGCAGGTTCAGTCGGATGTTTCGGGTAAATTGCGTCGCAAGGGACGTGTCCTTTGGCAGGACTTGGGAGTACGCGGGGACGAGGAGAACGTCGTCAAAAGTAAGGGCTTTACCGAGTAGGCGCATAAGCTAAGGCTCCAAAAAATGGATTGTACCCGTGCAAGCCAAGGGATTTCCCTGATTTTTTAGCAAAAACAGGGCCCACCAAGGCCCTCCCCCCGCGAGCTCAGGCGTTTTGGTAATGCAGCACCTTGAGCGACTTTTCTGGGTCGATGTCGGCAAAAGCCGCGGGATTGGCCAAGCGTTCCACAAAGCGCAAGCCGGGTGCCGCTTCGGCCACCTGGGCGTGCAAAAAAGCCGTGTCCAATTCGGGCGCATTCAGGCACAGCAGCACATGACCTTGTGGCTCGAGCAAATCCGGCAGTCGGCGGATCAGCTTGATGTAGTCCTTGGTGGCGATGAAGCTGCCCTTTTGGTAGCTGGGCGGATCGATCACGATCACACCGTAAGGCCCCATTTTGTTGATCTTGCCCCAGGTCTTGAAGATGTCATGGCCCAAAAAGCGGGCTTTTGCAGGCAGGTCGTTCAGGCGGTGGTTTTGCTGGCCCACAGCCAGGGCGCCCTGACTCATGTCCAGATTGACCACCTGCGCCGCCCCACCCTGCAACGCCACCACCGAAAACGCGCAGGTGTAGGCGAACAGGTTGAGGATGTTTTCATGCTGAGCGTGGCGTTTGAGCCATTCACGACCATTCGCCATGTCCAGAAACAATCCGTGGTTCTGGCCGCGCATCACATGCACCAGGTACTTGGCGCCCTGCTCGGTGACCACATGCTGCTCGGGCACGCTGCCGGCCATGAGGCGGGTTTGTGCTTCGCCCTGCGCTCGGCACTGAAACACCCAATTGAGTGGCTCACCGGGCGACAGGGTCTCCCAGCGCTGCGCCAGGGCAGCGTGGCACTGGGCCAGCTCGTCCTCGCTCACGGCTTTGAAGCTGGTCAAAACCCAGATGGGCGCAAACCAGTCCAGGGTCAAGTGCTCACAGCCGGGGTACAGGCCGCCACGGCCGTGGAAAACACGGTGGGCATCGGCAGTTTTTGCCATCTCGGCGATGGCGTTCAAAAGGGCTTGCATGTTGATTTCAATAGCCGGCGGCAGACCCGCTCTTGCGGTTGGCAAAAAGGCCAGTGCGGCCTTTGCCTTGGCGCTTGAAGCGCTGGCGGCGTGCGACCTTGGGGTCCACCTTGAGCGGGCGGTACAGCTCGATGCGGTCACCGGCTTGCACCACCTGGGTCCAAGGTACTTTTTTGCCCCAGATGCCGGGTTGCTGAAACTGCAGCGACGACAAGGATGATGGGTCGCTGGCTATTTGGCCTTGCAAGCACTGCGCCACGCCGCGTGCCAACACGTCTTGCACGGTGGTGCCTGCGGGCACCTGCAGTTGAATTTCTTGCACATGCCGAGGCGCCAAGCTCCAGCACAGTGTGACCGATACGAGCTGCTCAGCCATACACCGATTCGGCTCGTTTGACAAAAGCATCCACCAAGCTGGCCGCGATCTTGTCGAAGACCGGGCCCACGAGCGCCGCCAGGGTTTTACTGGAAAAGCCGTATTGCAAATCCAGTTCGACTTTGCAGGCGCGTTGCGAGCCATCGCCCACGGGCGTGAAGCGCCACATGCCGCTCAGATTCGAAAAAGGCCCTTTGACCAAGCTCATGCCGACCGAGCGGCCTTCTTCGTGGGTGTTGCGGGTGGTGAAGGTTTGCTGGATGCCGCCCAGGCTGATGCCGACCTCGGCCACCATGCCTTGGGGGTCGGTTTCAAGCACGCTGGCACGGTCACACCAAGGCAAAAATTCGGGGTAACGCGCCACGTCGGTGACGAGGCGAAACATTTCTTCTGGCGAATACCAGATCAGAACGGACTTGTGGATATTCTTCATACAATGCAGCGATTGTAGTTTTTCGACATGCCTGCGGGCGCATCGCCCGGCTGCACACCCTTGTGAACGGCTGTGCCGTCCTTATTTGCTCCTCATGGCCACCACCAAAAAGTCCCCTGCTGCCCCCACCTTCGCCAAGATCGCCGAGAACAAAAAAGCGTCCTTCGACTATTTTTTTGAAGAGCGCTACGAGGCCGGCATGGTGCTGGAAGGCTGGGAGGTCAAGGCGATTCGCGAAGGCAAGGTGCAACTCACCGACGGTTACGTGGTCATTCGCAATGGCGAATTGTTCATCATCGGCTGCCTGATCAACCCGCTTAAAACCGCCTCTACCCACATCAACCCCGAAGCTGCACGCACGCGCAAACTGCTGCTGAACAAGGAAGAGATCAAGCGTCTGATCGGCAAGATTGAACAAAAGGGATACACCCTGGTTCCGATCAATCTGCACTGGAAATCGGGCAAGGTGAAATGCGACATTGCCCTGGCCAAGGGCAAGGCCGAGCACGACAAACGCGACACCATCAAAGACCGCGAAGGCAAGCGCGAAATCGAACGCGCCATGAAGAGCCGCCACCGCGACCGCTGAACGGCAAGCCGCAAACGTTCAACTCAGATCGCGCAGCGGGTGATGGTCTGACGGCCAAGGGCTGGCAAAGAAACGCGCAGCTTCAGAAAGATCGACATCTTCCACACGTGCAGGCTTCCATTTCGGCGTGTGGTCTTTGTCCACGGCCAAAGCGCGGATACCTTCCACCGTTTCACTGTTGGCCACCGATCGCAGGTGGAAACAGTGGTGCACCATGTCCCGCTCCATGCGCAGGTCATCGGCCAGGCTCATTTGTCGGGCGCGGCGAATTTGTTCGAGCACCACATGCAGCATCAAGGGCGAGCGGTGACGCAAAGCCTGGGCCGTTTTCTGGCTCCATTCATCGGACGCCGACTCCAACCGGGTCAACATGTCGGCCACCGTGGGCAAGCCAAACACCTCGTCAATTTGTGGCTGAGGCGTGAGCTTTTCAGGGGTCATGGCACCGGCTTGGGCCAGCACCCAACGCTCCACCGACTCGGGGTTCTCAAAGGGACTGCTGATCAGGGTTTGCCAGATGGGCTCGAGCATACCGCTGGGCAGCGCGATATCGGCCAACTTGGCGGCCACGGCTTGTGCGCCACTGAGCATCTGACCTGTCAGGCCCAGGTATTCGCCAAGACGCCCCGGGCAACGGCTCAGGAAATAGCCACCGCCCACATCCGGGAACAAGCCAATATTTGTTTCGGGCATGGCCATTTTGGTGCGCTCGGTCACCACACGCACGCTCGCTCCTTGGCTGATACCCATGCCGCCGCCCATAACAATGCCGTCCATGAACGCGATGTAGGGCTTGCTGTAGGTGTGGATCAGGTGGTTGAGACGGTACTCTTCGGTGAAAAAGTCACCCAAAGACGAATCGCCTGATGTGGCCGCTTGGTGGAAAAATCGGATGTCACCCCCCGCACAGAAGGCACCAAAAGGCCCTTCTTTGCCCGTACCGCGCACGGCCACGGCCAGCACTTGCGGGTTGGTTTGCCACTCGCGCAAAGCCTGGGTCAAGGCCCGCACCATGTCGAGTGACAAGGCGTTGAGCGCTTTGGGGCGGTTGAGGGTGATGCAGCCGATGCGGCCTTCGATTTGTGCGATGACATCAGACATTGTTTTGTCTCCAGCCTAACCATTGGTTCATGAGCAATGCCCCCAGGACCAGGGACCCGCCCAACAATACGCTCATTTGTGGGGCTTCGTTGGCGCCCCACCAAGCCAAGGCGATGCCGAACACCACTTCGAGCATGCCGAGCAAAGACACTTCGGGAGCTTCGAGCACCCGGGCACAAATGACCGACAAAACGCAGGGTATGGCCAATTGAAACAAGCCCAGCAGGGCCAGCAAGCCCACATCATGCGCTGAGGCCTGAAAAGGCCATGACACGGGCAGCATGAGTAAACTGGATATCACAGCGCCCAGCAGGACCGAGGGCACCAAATCGACGGGGCCTTTGCTTTGGCTTTTTTGCAAAAAAGTCCATTGCACGCCTGCAGCCAAGGGCACACACAAGGCCACCAAGGTGCCGATGACGAAGTTGGGATCGTTCAAGCTCAGTTGGCTGCCGTACATCCAGACGATACCGGCACCGGCCAAAGCGATGGCCACCCAAGTGCGCATAGGCAGTCGGGCTTTGAGAAAGACCCAAGACATCAGGGCTGTGAAAAAAGGTGCCAAGGCCATGGTGATCAGCACGTTGGCCACCGTGGTCAAGGTCAGGCCCACCATGAAGGCGGTGAACATGATGCTCCAGCAGGTCCCCGAAATCCAGAAGTAAGGGTTGCGCCAAGGCAGGCGTCGCCAAACGTCTTTGCCCTGCCACAGGGGCATGATGATCAGCAGGGACACCACCGTGAAGAGGCTGCGCCAGAACGTGACCTCAAAGCCTTGGGCTTGGTCAAGGTGCCGCGTCACCAACCCGGCCATGGACCACAAGGCGGTGCAGCCCACCATGGTCCATACGGCCATGCCGTGTGTCATGCGCATGGACTGGGTCCGATCACTTGTTGCGCTTGCGGTCGCTTTCTTTCAAGAAACGCTTGCGCAGACGCACGCTCTTGGGCGTGATTTCGACCAGCTCGTCGTCCTCAATGAATTCAACGCCGTATTCCAATGTCAAGTCAATCGGGGGCGTGATCTTGATCGCATCTTCCTTGCCGGACACGCGGAAGTTGGTCAGCTGCTTGGTGCGCGTGGCGTTGACCACCAGATCGTTGTCACGGCTGTGGATACCCACAATCATGCCTTCGTACACCGGATCGTTCGCCTTGACAAACATGCGGCCACGGTCATCCAGCTTGCCCAGGGCGTAGGTGAAAATTTCACCGTCGTCCATGGAGATCAGCACGCCGTTCTTGCGGCCGCCGATTTCACCTTTGTGCGGCTCGTAGCCGTCAAAGATGTTCGAGATCAGGCCGGAACCACGGGTCAAGTTCAGGAATTCGTTGGTGAAACCAATCAGGCCACGGGCAGGGATGCGGTATTCCAAACGGACGCGACCACGGCCATCGGGTTCCATGTTGACCAGCTCGCCCTTGCGCTCACCCAAAGC
>JANQXJ010000030.1 GCA_030729445.1 Limnohabitans sp.
AACGGGGGGCGTTGCAGTCCCAGGGTTCGGTGGTGGTCCAGCTGTTCGTGCCCGTGCGGGTGATCAGCGTGGCCCGCATCATGGGCTCGTCACCAACGATGGTGACCAGACGGCCTCCCACGCTCAGCTGCTGAAGCAGGGCGGCAGGGACCTCAGCGACCGAGCCGCTGAGGACAATGGCGTCAAACGGACCCTCTGCGGCAGCACCGGCACTGCCATCGGCGCAGCGCACAACCGCGTTGGTCACGCCCGCTTTTTGCAGATTGGTTTGGGCCTGAGCAGCCAGAGCTGGGTCGATTTCTAGGCTCAGCACGCTGGCCGCCTGGTGGGCCAGCAAAGCGGCCATGAAGCCCGAACCGGTGCCGATGTCCAAGACCTTGTCGGTTTTTTGCACAGCCAAGTCTTGCAACAAACGCGCCTGCACGCGAGGGGCGAGCATGACTTGGTTGGCGGCTGTGCCCAGCGGGATGTCCATGTCCACAAAAGCCAGGGCCTTGTGGGCCAAGGGCACAAAGTCTTCACGGCGCACCGTGGACAGCAGGGCCAACACTTGCGGGTCCAGCACCTCCCAAGGACGGATTTGCTGCTCAATCATGTTGAAGCGGGCCTGGTTCAGATCCATTTTTTTACTCCAGCGGGGGTCTTGGTCAAATATGTATTGATTTTAAGGGGCGGGCGTGACTTGTTCTCGACGGACCGGCGCAAGACCTGCTTTAGCGCGAAGCCATTGGGCCAGATCGTCCATGTAGCAATAGACCACTGGCACGACCACCAGGGTCAGGAGCGAGGAGGTGATGACCCCCCCAATGACCGCCTGCCCCATGGGAGCGCGTTGCTCGGAACCCTCGGTCAGTGCAAAGGCCAGTGGCACCATGCCAAAAATCATGGCCAAAGTGGTCATCAAAATGGGGCGCAAACGCACCTTGGCCGCCAGCAGCAGGGCTTCGCTGCGCTCCAGACCGTCCTCTCGGGCGCGGATGGCAAAGTCCACCAACAAAATGGCGTTTTTGGTCACCAAGCCCATGAGCATGATCACCCCGATGATGGAGAACATCGACAAGGTCGAGCGGAACGCCAGCAGGGCGAGCACCACGCCAATCAAGGTCAGCGGCAAAGAGGTCATCAGCGCCAGGGGCTGCAGGAAACTCTTGAACTGGCTGGCCAAAATCATGTAGATGAAGATCACGGCCATGGCCAAGGCTGACATGGCGTAGCCAAAAGATTCGGCCATGTTTTTGGTCGATCCGCCGAAGCTGAATCGGTAGCCCGGCGGCAGGTTCAGGCTGTCCATGGCTTGGCGCACATCCGCTGAGACCTCACCCGCCGAGCGTCCAAATACGTTGGCGTTGAAGGCCACCTCCCGCATCATGTCGCGGCGGTTGATTTGGTTGGAGCCGGTGGTCTCGGTGATCCGGGCAACTTGTCCCAATCGCACAATGCGCGGGCTGCCGTCGGCCGCGGGCGTCACCATGAATGGCAGGCGCTCCAGATCTTGAGGGCTGTTACGGGCCTCGGGCGATAAGCGCACATTCACATCATAGGTCTGGTCGTCCGGAGCCCGCCAGTTGCCCACGGTTTGCCCGGCCACCAAGGTGCGCAATGGGCCCGCCAATTGTGCGGTGCCCAGTCCCAAGTCCGAGGCCGTATCGCGCAAGACTTCCACGCCGATGACAGGTTTGTTGGGCTTGACGCTGGAGTCCAAGTCCACCAGGCCGGGGATGTCCCGCACCTTCGCCAGCGCCATCAGCGCCAAGCGCTCCAGCTCTTTTTGGTCCGGGCCTTGCAGCGAGAACTCCACTTGCTTGTTGCCGCCAATGGCATCGAGCAAACCGGCGTGTGTGACCGCGATGCCCGGCACCAGTTTCAGGCGCTCGCGCAGCACGGCCGACATTTGGTCGGCGTTGCGGTTGCGGTTTTTGCGGTCCACCAGACGGATGTACAGGTTGACGTTGTTCTTGCCCTGCGCGTTGGCGGTGTTGATGGTGCTGAGGGTGTAGCGCACCTCCGGGAAGTCGCGCAGGATGGCTTCGACCTGGCGCGTCTTGGCTTCGGTGGCTTCGAGCGAAGTGCCCACCGGGGTTTCGAACTTGAGCGAAGTTTCTGAAAAGTCGGCCTTGGGCACAAACTCGGTGCCCAGCAAACGGACCATGAAAACGCTCGCTATAAAAATGCCCAGCGCTAAAAACACGGTGGATTTTTTGTGCACCAGCGACCAGCGCAAGATGCCCTGGTAGCCATCGGCCAAACGCTCGGTGCCCCGGTCAAACCAGCCGGTCACGCGGCCAATGGTTTTGTCGTACCAGCTCACAGGCGCTTGGTTTTTACCGTGTGCATCGATGGCCGGATCGTGCCAGATGCTGGACAGCATGGGGTCGAGTGTGAAGCTCACAAACATCGAGATCATCACGGCCGCCACGATGGTGATGCCGAACTCGTGGAAGAACTTGCCGATGATGCCCTCCATGAAACCAATCGGCAAAAACACCGCCACGATGGACAAGGTGGTCGCCAGCACGGCCAAACCAATCTCTTGTGTGCCTTCCAGTGACGCGCGGTAGGCGCTTTTGCCCATTTGCACATGGCGAACGATGTTCTCGCGCACCACAATCGCGTCGTCAATCAAGAGGCCCACACACAAACTCAGCGCCATCAGCGTGATCATGTTGATGGTGAAGCCGAACATCTGCATGAACATGAAGGTGCCGATCAGCGAGATCGGCAGCGTCAGGCCCGTGATGACTGTGGAGCGCCAAGAGTTGAGGAACAAAAACACGATCAGCACCGTGAGGATCGCGCCCTCGATGAGGGTCTGGCGCACGTTGTTGACCGATACGCGGATGGGTCGCGAGTTGTCGGTGATGGGCTCGAGCTTGACGCCCGGTGGCAGCTGGCTCTGCAACTCGGCCACGGCCTTGATCAGGCCGTCCACCACTTGGATGGTGTTCTCGTCTTGCGACTTTTGCACCGACATCAAGAGCGTGCGCTGGCCGTTGTAAAGCGCCAGATTCTCGAGCTCTTGCGCACCGTCTTGCACCGTGGCGACTTGCGACAGGCGTATAGGTGTGCCGTTTTTGCGAGCGACGATGATGCGGCCAAAGTCCTCGGGCCGCTCCATGCGCGAGCTGATTTGCACGATGCGCTCTTGTTGGAGCGAGCGGATCGCGCCCACCGGCAAGTCCTGATTTTCATTACGCACCGCGGCCACCACTTGATCGGCCGTGACGCCCAGCGCTTCCATGTTGGCCGGTTGCAGGTACAGGTTGATCTCGCGCTTGCTGCCGCCCACCAAGCTGACTGAGCCCACACCGCGCACGTTTTCGAGGCGTTTTTTGAGCACCTGCTCGGACCAATTGGTCAGCTCCACCGCATTGAGTTGGTTGCCCTCGGGGATGACGGCGAGCGACCACACGGCGCGGCTGGAGGGGTCAAAGCGCAACACCCGAGGTTCTTTGACTTCGGTGCGCAGCAAGGGGCGCAGTGAGGCGACTTTTTCGCGCACATCTTCGGCCGCCTTTCGGCCGTCGATCTGCAGCTGAAACTCCATGACCACCACCGACTGGTTCTCATAGCTGCGTGAGGTCAAGGCACTGATGCCCGCGATGGAGTTGACGCCTTCTTCGATTTTTTTGGAGACTTCACTCTCCACGATCTCAGGAGAGGCGCCGGGGTATTCGGTGGTGATGACCACCACCGGGAAATCGATGTTGGGGAACTGATCGACTTTCAGGCGCTGGAAAGAGAAGATGCCCAGCACCACCAAGGCCAACATGACCATGGTGGCAAAAACCGGGTTTTGCAGACTGACGCGGGTGAACCACATGCTGAGGTTCCCTTATGGCTTGGTGGAAACGGCGTTGGCCGGTGTGGCCGGACTGACTGGAGTCGTGAATTTCACGACCACCCCTTCACGCACCGGACCCACACTGCCCGTCAGCACTTGAGTGCCTTCGGCAACGCCCGTCACCGCCACCAGGCTTTCCCGCTCGCCTTCGCTGCGCACATCGGTTCGCACCGTGATGTGCACCACCTTACCGTCTTGCACCACCTGCACATAAGGCTGGGGTTTGTCAGTGCGCACACTGTCCAAGGGCACAGCCATGGCCTGCACGGTTTGTGTGCCCAAGCTGCCTTGGGCAAACTGGCCCTGGCGCAAGCCTTCGCGCCCTTGAATGCCCAAGTACACCAAAATGCTGCGACTGCCCGTTTGAGCGCTGGGGTTGATGCGCAAGACTTTGGCCATGATCGGGGTGTCCACGCCCTCCACCTTTAACTGGGCTGTCATGCCGACCCGCACAAGGCTCGCGTCTTCGGCCGTCAGGGCAGCCTCGAGCTCCAGTTGTGAGAGGTTGATGACTTCCACCAATCGGGCCTCAATGGCCACACGCTCACCTGGTTGGACCAGGCGTTGCGACACCACGCCCGACAGCGGCGAGCGCAGCGTGGCATCGGCCAGTGACTTGTTGGCCAAGTCAAGCGCAGCCAATGCTGCAGCGTGGGTGGCCTTGGCCCCATTCAGGCTGGCCTGTGAGGTGAGCAGGGCGGTTTGTGAGATGAAGCCTTGGTTCACCAGCGCCTGGTTGTTGTCGAACTGGCGTTGGGCAATGTCCACCTGGGCTTTGGCCGCATCGGCCTGCTGCTGTGCTTGGCGCACACGCGCTTGGTATTCGGTTTGATCAATGCGTGCGATCACTTGACCGGCCTGCACGCGGTCCCCTTCGCGCACGCTGAGTTCTTGCAACTCACCGGCCACACGGGCTTTGATGATGGCGCTTTGGCTGGCCTTGAGGGCGCCGGATACCGTGATGCCTTGGCTCAGACTTTGTGTGCGGGCAATGAACACGTCGGAGGTGGCTAGCTCGATGCTGGGCACCACGGCAGCGGTTGGGGCTGCAGGGGCTTTGCTCGCTTGGCGCTGGCTGGCCCAACGGGCACCACCTGCCAGCAGGGCGGCCAAGGCCACGGCTGAGAGAATCCAAAAGGTTGATTTTTTCATGGTCAGACAATTGTGATCAGATTTGTATCAAGGTTGTGACAGGCCACGCGCCAGCAACTGGGCGTGTTGTGAAATGAAGGCTTCGGGGTCAATTTGCTCATGGCTGGGGCAGCAAGGCCCCATGGAGTGCTTCCACATCACCAAAAACAACAACGGGGACATGACCGAGTGCAGCGTCAGGTCCACATTCATCGAACGGAACTCCCCGCGGTCGATGCCCCGCTGCAAAGCGCTGCGCACCAGAGCGTGCGCGGGCATGATGACTTCGGTGCGGAAAAAATCCGCCAAGTCTGGAAAGTTGCTGGCCTCGCTCATCACCAGTTTGGAGATGCCCGAGGCCTTGGTGGCGCCATAGCGCCGCCACCACTGGATCATCATCCATTCGATCAATGCGCTCGCGCTGCCCTGAAACTGAGCAACCTCGGCTGCGCCTTGGGTGACGGGGGCGACCACGTTTTCGCGCACCACGGCCTTGAACAGGTCTTCTTTGCTGGGAAAGTACAAAAACAGCGTGCCCTTGGACACCCCCGCTCGCATGGCGACTTCTTCCACGCGCGTTGCGGCAAAGCCTTTTTCCACAAACAGGTCCAAAGCCGCCTCGAGCAGCTCACCCGGGCGGTCTTGTTTGCGGCGTTCGCGTTTGTGGGGAGCGATGGGCTCGGGGGTGTTCACGGGCGATTTAATGACTGACTGGTTAGTAATATACGGTCTGCGTCGGTCTCCGTCAAGGCGTTAGCGCACCTTGGCCCGGTATTCTTTGAGATTGAACTCGGCGCGTGCAGATGGCGGCGCGAACAAAGCCCTGTAGACGTCGCCAGTACTCCTTGCGTCCAGTAGATCACGCACCAGATGGATCCATTCGTGAAAAGCAATAAACAGTGGGTTGCTCGTCCGTAAAGGTGTGGTGAGCCCATAAGTCGGCGGAAGTTCGGCACGCTCTTCCACAAAGCTGCCAAAAATCCTGTCGAAAATGATCACGACACCCCCATAGTTGCAATCGAGGTACTCTGGGTTGCTGCCATGGTGTACCCGGTGGTGTGACGGCGTGTTGAACAACCATTCAAACCAACGGCCGAGCTTGGGAATCCAGGTCGTGTGCAGCCAGAATTGATACAAGAGGTTGACCGCCAGTGCAACCGAAACCGACAGCGGGGTGAAGCCGAGCCATACCAGAGGTGCGAAGAACAATGTGGTGCCGGTAATTTTGCCTGTCCATCCCAATCGCACGGCTGTCGCCAACGTCAATTGGTTGGGTGAGTGGTGCACCGCATGTGTTGCCCAGAACCATCGCACACGGTGGGCACTGCGGTGGTACCAGTAGTAGCAAAATTCAACACCGATGAACAGGAGTCCAAAAGCCCATGCGCTGTCCATTGTGATGGTGAACAGTCGATGCGTGTAGATCCAGTCCAGCAGCGGAATGGCGATGATGAGACCTGCTCCGGCGGCAAAAGTGTTGATCAATTGCCTGCCGACGGCGTCGACCATCGACGCGGCAAATGCCGCCCAATCATAGGCACCCTGGGTTTTGCGTGAGAGGACAACGCCTTCGAGTACGGCGAATGCAAACATGGCGAATAGGAGTGCGGCAATCCAAGGTCTCAACTCGGCGGGTACCAGATCGTGCAGTGCTGTGGGATCCATGGGGATTACGCTCCTGTTATTGCGCGGCCAACGCCGCTGTGCTGTTCATGTTGCTCATGTTCGATGCGTCGCATGGCAGATTCACTTTCCAGAGTCCTTGCAGGGCCGCTTGGTATCGGCCCCACAAACTTCCAACTTCTCGATCTGGGTCAAGCAGTTCGGGGTCAGACTGGCTTTCTTTTCCTGCAGGCAGATTGCGATGCGTCCTCCGCCTGGCTTCACGCCAGCGCATAGCTTGCTCGCATCTTCGCGGCATGCTTGCATCGCCGCCCGTTGCTCCTTGGTTGGGATCTGCGCTTGCACGTTGGTTGTCAGACTCAACGCTGCAAACAAGACCAGCGACAAGGCGAAGAGACCTGGGGGTCTGGAAAGTCGGTTCACTCTTTGATTCCTTGGTTGTTGTGTTTCATGGTTCGCGAAGGTCGGTCATCGGCCCACTTGTTCATCGAGAAATCCATGTCTGAATTAGAAGGCTCATGAAGGCGCGTTGCGCCTACATTGCAAGACGAATTGCTACAAACTTGTCGCAATTGCAATAACGCCAGTGGCCCGCCCAAAGATCCCTAGTAGACTGAAACACTATGTCTTTAGATCCACCGATGATCCTCATCGTCGACGACGACGCTGAACTTGCTGCCATGTTGGTGATGCTTCTCTCGCGTGAGGGTTGGCTGACGCGCACGGCACTGTCTGCAGCATCTGCTGAGAGCGCAATGCGCCTGCAACTGCCTGAAATCGTGCTGCTCGACGCCATGCTGCCAGACGGGAACGGATTCGACCTCGCACGCCGTTGGCGCAGCGCGCACCCGACTCTTGGGATCGTCATGCTGACCGCTCGAGGCGATCCACTTGATCGCGTTCTTGGACTGGAAATCGGTGCGGATGATTACCTTCCAAAACCGTTCGAGCCACGCGAACTTGTAGCGCGCTTGCGTGCGCTGCTGCGCCGTACTTCAGCCAGCCGTATCGACACCGAAACACTCAGCTTCTCCGGTTTGTCGATAGACCTCCTTAGACGCGAGGTCACTGTTGGCACCCGCGTCGTTGCGCTCACCAGCATCGAGTTCAAACTCCTCTTGTCCCTGGCCAAACAGCCGGGTAAACCCCTTGCACGCGAAGATCTTTCTGAGGCGGTGCAATTGGGCGGTTACCAACCACAGGAACGAACAGTCGACGTGCAGATCGCCCGACTTCGGCGCAAGCTGCGTGAAGCAAGCCCTGGCGCGGAGTGGATCGACACTTTGCGCGGCGAAGGCTATGTATTCGTGCCGCGTGGAGGCGTTGCCTGACCATGCGATCACAAAGCTTGTTCGTCAGCATGCTGTTGGCCCAGGGACTCCTGGCGGTTGCGCTGACCGTCATGCTCGCTGTGATCTTTTACGGCGAACGCAATACCACCGTTGCGCAACTGGTCGCCGCAGTATGGTCGCCCACTTTGAAGCTGCTGGATCAGGGGGCTCCGTTCGATGTTGTCATGGCCCGTGCTCCAGGCGCCATACAAATTCGAACAACACGTCCGGATGGCGTGATCAAAGCCACAGGCATGGCGCCCCGGCTTGGCATGGTTCGAGAGCAGTTGCTCAAGCAAGGCATTCCGATTCGTGGCGCGATGATTGGGCTCACACAGGAGTCCTCGCCCGCAACAACCATGGTTTGGCTGGAGTTGCAGCCACGCGATGGCAACGAGCGCTGGATAGGGTTTGACAGCGGATGGGTGGAGACACAACTGGGCGAGCGGGTTCTGCTGGCCGTATCACTTATTGTTGGCTTTGCCATCTTGGGCAGCGCCATCGTTGCGCGTCGGCTGGCGAAACCATTGGAGTCGCTTCGGACAAGGATCGCCGCCGATGACAGTTCGGGGGAGGCCATGCCGAATGCCACCACCGAGATTCTGGCCATCGATGAAGCCTGGCGTCAGCTTAGACGCAGTCTTGATCGTCAAGAACGTGAACGCGCATTGCTGCTGGCGGGTGTCTCACACGACCTCCGTAGCCCTCTGGGCCGCATTCGCATGGCGGCAGAACTGCTGCCCGAATTGGATGCCGTGGCGTCGGGACGTGAAGCCATCGTGCGCAATACGATGTTGGCCGACAGATTGGTGGGTAACTTCCTCGACCATGTGCGCAGCGGCGAGTTGCCGATGGATGAGGTTGTTGACCTCGCCGCCATTGCTCGCCGTGCAGCGGACCAACAGAACCGTTCAAAGACCGACCTGGTGCTTGATGCGCCGACCACTTTGCAGGTGCCGAACGCCAACGCCAGTTTGCTTGAGCGGGCGATCAGCAACTTGCTCGAGAATGCCTTTGCCCATGGCCTGCCGCCTGTGCACTTGCGTGTGATGCAGCAGGGTGCTGAGCTTGTCATTGAGGTACAGGATCAAGGGTCTGGAATTGCGCCAGATCAGGAGATTTTTTTGTTTCAGGCATTCGCCCGGTCAGATTCCAGCCGACAACGCCCCGGGCTAGGGCTTGGATTGGCGGTTGTACAGCGCGTGGCGGAACGCATGGGGGGCACGGTGGGCTTCAAACGCGCTGCTGATGGATCCGCGAACATCGTTTGCATGCGCTGGCCCATCAACTTGTGATGGCTTCAGCGCGATTGAG
>JANQXJ010000031.1 GCA_030729445.1 Limnohabitans sp.
TGTGCATCCAGATCAGCCACGCGGGCCGCAAGGCTTCGAGCGCAGCGCCTTGGGACGGCGGCATGCTGATCACCCCCGAAAACGGTGGATGGCAGACCGTGGCCCCCAGCGCACTGCCCCACTTGCCCCAAGAAGCTGCACCCACCGAGCTGAGCCTGGCCGACATCGCGCAAATCAAGGCCGATTTTGTGAACACCGCCCGGCGCAGCCACGAACTGGGCATCGAGGCGGTGGAGCTGCACGCCGCGCACGGCTATTTGCTGCACCAGTTTTTGTCGCCCATTTCTAACCAGCGCACCGACCAATACGGCGGTTCGTTTGAAAACCGCATTCGCTTTCCGCTGGAAGTCTTCAAGGCTGTGCGCGAAGCCTTTGGCGGCACGCTGGGCATGCGCATCTCGGGCACCGACTGGGTCGATGGCGGCTGGACGGTCGAAGAAACCGCCGCTTTGTCGGTCCAGCTCAAACAAGCCGGGGCGCAGTTTGTGCACATCTCCTCGGGCGGCGTTTCGCCCTTGCAAAAAATCGCCTTGGGGCCAGAGTACCAAGTGCACTTGGCCAAAGCGGTCAAAGACGCATCGGCCCTGACCACCATCGCTGTGGGCCTGATCACCGAGCCTGCTCAGGCCGAAGCCGTGCTGCAGCGGGGAGACGCGGATTTGGTGGCCTTGGCCCGCAGCTTTTTGTACAAGCCGCGTTGGGGCTGGGAAGCGGCCGTGGCCTTGGGTGGCACAGTCGACTCACAACACCAGTACTGGCGCAGCCTGCCGCGCGAAGCCAAAAACATTTTCAACGATGCCAAGATTGGCATGCGCTGATTCACCAAGACACCACACGATCAAAAACATGCGGGCCTTGGGCCCGCGTTGTCTTCATGCTTTGGGCGGCAAGCCTTGTGCGGCCCCCAGCTGCGAAGTCAGCATGGTTTTGATTTCGCGCAACTCCTCACGCAAGTTTTTCACCTCTTGGTGCAACGCTTGCTCCGCCGACTTTTCCACCTGCGCCACGCTCTCAAGTGTCCTTTGGTGCTCGCTTTCCTGGAACGTCTGCATCGCATTGACGATGATCGCGATGAACAGATTGAGCATCGTGAAAGTCGCAAACAAAATGAAAACAATGAAGAAAGCCCAAGCCCATGGAACTTGCTCCATCACGGGTCTGGCAATGCCCATGGACCAGCTCTCGAGGGTCATCACCTGGAACAGGGTGTAAAGCGACCGGCCCAAATGACCGAACCAGTCGGGAAAGAGGACCCCAAACAGATGGGTTGCAATCACACCAAACACATAAAAAACCAGCAGCAAGACCAAGGCAATTGACGACAAACCAGGAATGGCACTGAGCAGCGCCCCAACTACCCGACGCATGGAGGGAACAATGGTCAACATGCGCAACACGCGCAAGACCCGAAGCGCCCGCAAAACCGCCAAAGGCCCCGTGGCAGGGACCAGCGCAATGGCCACCACAGAGAAATCAAACACGCTCCATGGGTCACGCCAAAACGCCAGGCGGTGCACGAACAAACGCAAGGACAACTCGGCGACAAAGACCGCCAAAATGATTTGGTCAATGAGCAAAATCCAGCGGCCCGCCGCCTGCATGACCGAAGTCGAGGTTTCCAAGCCCAGAATCACGGCGTTGATGACAATGAGCGCAAGGATGGTGCGCTGGAAAATAGGCGTGTCGAGCCAAGCTTGGGCTGCTTGACGCCAAGAGCGGGAAGAAATATTGGGGGTTGCGGCGGTATACATGGAAGCAAAACAATGAGATCGGCCAACGCCAACAAGCGCGGGGCCTGCATTGTCTCAGTCTGCATGTTGCAAGTCGCAAGCTGGCCGCCAAGAAACCCCATGGGGTTGCCCCATTTTGATCGGCCATCTCCACAACCCTTAGGCCAGACCCAAAGGGCAACACAGCCCCTGGGTGAGGCTGGGCAGATCAGGGCCGCTGATGCACCAAAGCCTGCGCCAGCGAATGCAAGCGACTGCCCGGCCGCGTCAAGTCAGTCACGATGCTGAAATGGTTCAGGCCCGCCAGGTCTTCGCAGACGGGCACGGTTTTTGGGCCCCAGGCTTGGTGGATCAATCGGTTGTGGCGCAAGAATTCGGGGCTTTCGTCCCCCCCGGCCACGGTGTACAGCACGCCTTGGCGCGGGCGCTGCCATTTGGCCGGGCTGCACATGCGCACCTGCGCGGGGGTGAGGCGCAAGTCGGCTTGCACAAACGGTGTTTTGCGAACGGGCTCCAGGTCAAACAGGCCCGAGATGGACAGTGCTTTGCGCACCAAGCCAGCGGGCAAATCGCGGCCCCATTTTTTCCAATCGCAGCCCAGCAACATGGCCGCCAGATGTCCACCCGCCGAGTGGCCGATGACGGTGATGTTGCCCCGGTCACCACCGTGTTCGGCAATGTTCCGCCCCACCCATGCGGTGGCCTTGGCCATTTGCAAGGCGATGTCGGGGATGGTGACGGCTTGCTCGGGCGTGCCGGGGCACAAAGCGTAATTGACCACCACCACGCAGGCGCCCATGTCGCGCAAGGCTGGGGCCACAAAGGAGTGGTCTGATTTGTCCAAACTGCGCCAGTAGCCACCGTGGATGAAGATCACCACGGGCGCCTTCGGCTGCGCAGCCGGGAAAATGTCGAGGGTTTCACCCGGACCATCGCCATAGGGCAAGTCCAGATGGCCTTCCAAACGCTCGCGAGCTTGAGAAGATGCCTTTTGCCAATGGGCGAAATGGTCCGCAAAGTCGGGCACCAAGGCCCGGTTGTTGTACATGCGGTCGTGCCAGGCGGCGTCTTTAATAGGCATCTGTATCTCCGATCTTGTCTGCATTTAGTCCTGCATCTTGGCACAAGAATGCTTAGATTTTCATCTCCAAACGCAGTTGTACGTTCCGCCAGCCAGGTGAGGAATAGCGGGAGGTTTCGCTCACGCCATTGCCGCTGTAAATGGACGAAGTCAAGTAATCGCGAGGGATGAGGTTGCTCACCGTCAGCCGCAGTGCAGTGGCCGCAGAAAAGCGCCATTGACCGTACACGTCGAGCACGCGTTTGGTGCCCTGATAGGCCCACTGCTGCTCGCTGCGGCGGGTGTCGTAGTCGGGGTTCCAGTTGACGTTACCACCCACCGTCAGCGGGATGCTGCGCACGCGGTAGTCAGCACCCAAGTTGGCCGTCATGCCCGGTTGCTGGTCCAGCCGATTGTCGGGGCCGGGCACTTGCTTGACCCGGGAGCTGAACAGGCTCAGATTGCTGCGGATGTCCACAGGCCAGGCGCCAGTGCGCACTTGGTCCAGACGGAACTTGGCTTCGAGCTCGATGCCCTGCGTGGTGGCATCGCCCAAGTTGGTGGGCGATGACACCCAGCGGTCTTGGCCAGGCGCCCAAGAGGGACTGTTTTGCTGGGCCACGGAATAGCGGATCAGATCGCTGATCTGGCGGTGAAAGACGTTGGCGCTGAGCACGCCGCCGCCGGGGAGGTAGCGCTCAAAGGCCACATCAATGCCGGTGGCCATTTCAGGCTTCAAGTCGGGGTTGCCCACGCGGTCGGGGCGGGTGGGGCTGTTGGCCTCGCGCGAGGGCACGGGCCGGGCCACCAAGTTGTAGAGCGTGGGCGTTTTGTAGCTGCGTGTCAGGCTCATGCGGATCTGATCGCGCTTGGCCGGGTCGGGCTTCCACAGCGCGTGCAGCAAAGGCGTCCAGACTGAGCTGGTGTTGGACTTGAGCCCTTGCTCGTCGCTGCCTTCGGTCAGGATGGATTCGTAGCGCAAGCCAGCATAGGCCGACCAGTTGGCGTTGATCTTGAACTCGTCTTGTGTGTAAGCGGCCCAACGCAAGGTGCGAGCGCGGATGTCGCCACCGTCCTCGTCCACTGCGGCGTTGGCCTCTTCCACACGGCGCACGCCTTCGAGCTCCAGGCCGCTGACGATCTGGTGCCCGTTGTCCATGGCACGGGTCCATTTGCCGTTCAGGCTGCCCGAGCGGTCGACAAAGTTTTGTGTTTCAAAGCTGTTGAACAACAGCACATCGGCCGCACCCGTCTGATCAAGGCGAAAGTCGTACCTGGACTGGCCCAGGCCAAAACGCACTTCCAGTCGGTCATCGGCCGAGAGGCGCTGGGCCCATTGGCCGTTCAATCGGGCCATGGCAAAAATGCTTTGGTTCAGCGTCTGGGCACTGTCGGTGCGCAAGCCGCCCTCGGTTTCGCGCATCTGCACTTGGCCAGGACTGGCGTAATCGGAATAGACCACAAAGGGGGTGAGCGTGAGGGTGCGGCCCTGCTCGCCTTTCCACTGCAAGCGGGCATTGCCGTGCATGGCTTTGCGGTGGCCCAGAGATTCATTGGCGCGGATACGGTCCACGCCCGGATCTGAACTGATGACCGATGTACTTTCGTCTGGCCGGTACTGGTCCATCAAGGACAGGGTCACAGTACCGCTCAGTGCTTGGGTCTTGAGGTTGTGCACCCAGCTGAGCATGGTCGAACCCTCGCCGTGCTCTTGGCTGCGGGTGATTTTGAGGTCATCGGGGTTGGCTTTTTGACCTTCGCGCAGGATGATGTTGATGGTACCTGCGATGGCCCGAGCCCCAGTCTCGGCCGTGGGGGCTCGCAAAATCTCGATTTTTTCGACCTGCTCGGGGGTGAGTGAGTCGATGGAAAAACCTGGCGGCACGCGTTCACCGTCGAGCAAGATCTGGGTGTAACCACCACCCAGGCCTCGCATCCGAATGGCACCGCCTCGGCCAGGTGCACCCTGCACCGTGACACCCGGCAAGCGCTTGAGCACCTCGCCCAAAGTGGAGTCGCCTTGTTTTTCGATCTCTTCACGGCCAATGACGATTTTGGAGGCCGAAGACTCACGGCGCACCTCGGTGTCGTTGTTGCGGTTGCTGCGGATCTCGACTTGGCCCAGATCGGCTGTTGTGGGTGCAGAGGCGCTGGGGGCTGCGCTAGCAGGGCTTTGTGCAGAAGCCCCTTCAGACAGTCCAAACAGGACAAAGCCCGCGAGCAGCAGGCTGTGGGTCAGGGGGTGGAGGGTGAGTTGGGAGTGGTTTGAACGCATCAACACATTTTGACAGCGCACGGCCACAAACGTGTGAAGCGGCTGTAAAAGCCGGGCTCAGCCCAAGGACCTCATTCAGGTCAATCGGGCGAACCTGAATGTGAACTTCACTCTTCGGATTTGAACAAAGCCGCCACTTTGCGCTTGGGCTTGATGTTGGCCGAAATGGACGAGCGTGGTGCTTTGGGCACGGCGTCCCAGCTGGGCGAAACGTCGGCAGAGGGTGCCTCGTAAGGCTTGCTGAAGAAGGGGTCGCGGTTCACGGGTGCGGGTCGGAAGCCACCCCGGCGATCGCGCGGCGCGTCCAAAGCGTCACGCGGGTCAAATTCTTCGCGGCGACGGCCTTCAGAGGAACGGGCACGCGGGCGATCTTCGGCGCGGGCGCCCCACTTTTCGGGCGCGGGGCCAGCGGGTGCGGTGTCCAGCTGCAGGGTTTCGACCTCCAGCTTTTTCTTGATCAGCTTTTCAATGTCGCCCACCAAGCGGTTGTCTGAGGGGCTGACCAAGGTCACGGCCAAACCCGATGCTCCGGCGCGGCCCGTGCGACCGATGCGGTGCACATAGTCTTCGGCGTTGAAGGGCACATCGAAGTTGAACACGGCTGGCACATCCTTGATGTCCAGACCACGGGCAGCCACGTCGGTACAAACCAACAAATCGACTTCGCCCTTTTTGAAAGCTTCCAGCGCTTTCAAGCGCTCGTCTTGGCTCTTGTCGCCGTGCAAGGCAGCGGTGCGCAAACCTTCGCGCTCCAAAGAGCGGGCCAGACGGCCGCAGCCGAGCTTGCTGTTCACAAAGATGAAGGCCTGCTTGATGCCCCGGTCGTCCAAGACCTTGCGGATCACGCGGCGCTTGTCGTCGTCTTGCGCGGCATAAAAACGCTGCTCCACCGTGGAAGCTGTCTCGTTGGGACGCGCCACTTCGATGGTGATGGGGTTTTGCAGGTAGCTGCTCGCCAGGCGCTTGATTTCGGGCGAGAAGGTGGCCGAGAACAGCAGCGTGGTGCGCTGCTTGGGCAAAAAGCTCAGGATGCGCTGCAGATCGGGCAAAAAGCCGATGTCGAGCATGCGGTCGGCTTCGTCCAGAACCACATACTCCACTTGATTCAAGACCGCGTTTTTGGCTTCGATGTGGTCGAGCAGGCGGCCCGGCGTGGCCACCAGCACCTCAACACCTTTTTTCAGTTCCAGCGTCTGGGGCTTCATGTCCATGCCACCAAACACCACCGCGCTGCGCAGCTGGGTGTACTTGGCGTACATCTTGATTTGCTGGGCGACCTGGTCAGCCAACTCGCGTGTGGGCAACAACACCAAAGCACGCACCGGGTGCCGTGCGGGTGAGGTGGAGGGGTTTTCGTGCTTGAGCAGGCGCTGCAGCAAAGGCAGAGAGAAAGCCGCCGTTTTACCCGTGCCGGTTTGGGCTGCGCCCATCACGTCCTGGCCCGTCAACACCACCGGAATGGCTTGGGCCTGGATAGGGGTCATGGATTCGTAGCCCATTTCGGCCACGGCTCGTGCCAGCGTGGGCGCCAGCGATAAATTGGAAAAAGAGTCGGTCATTAACCCGCTATTGTCGCATTTTGAACTGCCATTGCCAAAAATGGCAGCTGAGACCCGCAACCCGAGCCCTCACGGGGGAGCGATCCGCCCCGGATGCGGCCGTCAAGCCAGGCGTCTGCGCAGCGAGGGGAAAGCGGACTTTTTCTGGGGTACTTTGACCGAAGGTGCGCTCAATTGAGCCGCTGCGCTGAGCATGTCGGAGACCAAAGCATCGGCGCGGCTGTGAGCGCCCTGACGGCTGGCCTCGAAGGCCAAACGGGTGGTTTGGGCCATTTGGGCGACAAAGTTTTGGGGGTAGTCCCGCACTTGAAAGCCTCGCAAACTCATCACCTTCATAAAGGCGTTGGCCGCCTCTTCAACGGCACGCTGGTATTCCTGGCTGGCTTCTGGAGACATGAGGACCTCGGTTATGGATGTGATTTAGAACCCTTACATAACGCAGCCCAAGCCCCAAAGGAATACACAACCCGTATCAAATTGTGTGCGCCTTGGCGGCAAGGCTCCGCAGCACCCCATGGGCCGCTCGGTGTCCACTGGCCAAGCAGGCCGTCAAGAGGTAGCCACCTGTAGGCGCTTCCCAGTCGAGCATTTCCCCCGCACAAAACACGCCTGGGCGGGCCGCCAGCATCAAATCCGGCCCCATGGCTTGCAGCGCCACACCTCCAGCGGTGCTGATCGCCTCGGCCACGGGACGGGGCTGCTTGAGGGGCACAGGCAAGGCCTTGATGAGCGCAGCCAGGGCATCCGGGCGAGCCAACGTTTCAGGCGAGCACAACTCAAACAGCAAGCCCATTTTGACGCCGTCCAGCCCCAGTCGGCCCTTCAGGTGGCTGCTCAGGCTGCGGCTGCCACGCGGCCAAGCCACGTCTTTGAAGACCTGCTCTGGCGTTTTGTCGGGCAACAAGTCCAGCAGCAAATGGGTCTGCCCGCGCTCGGCCAAATCGTCACGCAACCAGGCCGAAGCGGCATACACCAGACTGCCTTCCAGCCCGGTCTCGGTGATCACAAATTCGCCCTTGCGCTCAAACAGCGGGGGCTTGCCCGTGCCTTCGGGAGCTGGCACCGTGAGCACCACCGACTTGAGCGGATACCCGGCAAACTTAGTCCTAAAGTGCGCCGTCCATCCCTGACCTTCACGCCCCAACACATCAAATCCACAATTGGCGGGCTTCAAGGGGGAAAGCTCAACGCCCTCTTGCTGCAAATGGGCCTGCCAAGCGCCGTCCGAGCCCAGGTGCGGCCAACTGGCACCACCCAGCGCCAGCAGGGTGGCCCCGGCTTTAACCAGCAGCGGCGGGGCACCGTCCCGACGGCCAAACACCAGATGATCGCCTTGCCAGCCCAGCCAACGGTGTCGCATGTGGAACTGCACAGGCACACCACTGGCGGGGTGGCGCAAGCGCTGTAACCAGGCCCGCAGCAAAGGGGCGGCTTTCATCTCGGCCGGAAACACACGCCCCGAGGTGCCGATAAAAGTACTCACGCCCAAACTCTGCGCCCAGTCCCGCACGCCCTGCGCATCCAGCCCAGAAAGCCACTGGCTGACTTCGGTCTCGCGTGGGCCAAAACGTGTGTTGAATTGGGCCGAGGGCTCGGCGTGGGTGAGGTTCAAGCCGCCCTTGCCAGCCAGCAAAAATTTACGCCCCACCGAGGGCATGGCGTCAAACAGGTGCACCGACACACCCGCTTGCGACAACACCTCGGCCGCCATCAAGCCAGCGGGGCCGCCGCCCACAATGGCCACCTCCACCGAAAGCTCTGGTGCGTTTTGAAAATCGGAAGTCGGTACTGAAAGGCTCATGTCTTGGAGATCTGGCAAGAAGGGGGGATGCACGAATGCAGCGAGTTTCTGTCAAAATAGAACCACTTTAGCCGCATCTCAATTTTCACAAGGAAAAGGCCATGGCCAGCGATCTGATCAAACACACCACCGACGCCACTTTCGAAGCCGACGTGCTCCAATCGAACCAGCCCGTGGTGGTGGACTTCTGGGCCGAATGGTGCGGCCCCTGCAAAATGATTGCCCCCATCCTGGACGAAGTGGCCAGCGCCTACGAAGGCAAACTGCAAATCGCCAAGATGAACGTCGACGACAACCGCGACATTCCCGCCAAGTTCGGCATTCGCGGCATCCCCACCCTCATGATTTTCAAGGGCGGCCAGCTCGCGGCCACCAAAGTGGGTGCCATGAGCAAGTCGCAATTGACCGCTTTCATCGACCAGCAACTGGCTTGATGCTTCGATGCCAACCGGCTGGGCCGGTTGTGTCATCCACAAACCGGGCCCACATGTCCCGGTTTTTTGTTTTTGGGGCCGCCTGAAAACCTGTCATAATTTCCTACAGGCAACCCGAACACGGGACAGCGCCAAGACTGCCGGAAGCACCAGCCCCTAACCCCGGGCGGACTCCGGTCCAGAACATTTCCACCCGGTTATCCGATCAACGGTCTCCAGCAGA
>JANQXJ010000032.1 GCA_030729445.1 Limnohabitans sp.
CATGCCCCAGGGTTACGACTCGCTGGTGGGCGAGCGCGGGCAAGGCCTGTCGGGTGGCGAGCGCCAGCGCATTTCGATTGCGCGGGCTTTGCTGATCAATCCGCGCATTCTGATCCTGGACGAGGCCACATCGGCGGTGGACACCGAGACCGAAAAAGAAATTCAAAAAGCGCTGGACAACCTGGTGCGTGGGCGCACGACGATTGCCATCGCGCACCGCTTGTCCACCTTGCGCAAGGCCGACCGTTTGGTGGTCATGGACAAGGGCGTGGTGGTCGAAGAGGGCACCCACGACGCGCTCATGGCGGCCCAGGGCGCTTACTGGCGGCTGTATGAAGCGCAGCAGCGTCAAGCCGAGGCCGAGGCGGTGCTGGGCGGCAGCGACGAGGACAAGAAGGTGAGCGCATGAACCCGTTTGATTTGCAACGCGATGCCTTTGGCTGCTGGGTGTTGGTCTTGGCCGATGGCACGCGACACAGCCCGGTCACGGCGCTGCGTGCCTACCCCGTGTCGGCACCCCACCAAGGCGTGGCCTTGATGGATGCCGATGGCCATGAATTGCACTGGGTGCCCGATCTCTCAGCGCTGCCAGCCGACTTGCAGACCACGCTGCGAGAGGCTTTGGATGAGCGCGAGTTTTTACCTCAAATTCTGCGCCTGGACACCGTGAGCAGCTTGGTCACGCCCAGCACATGGTCGGTTCAAACCGACCGGGGTGCCACGCAATTCATGCTCAAAGGCGAGGAAGACATCCGCCGCCTGACCGGCACCGTGCTGCTCATCAACGACGCCAATGGCGTGCAGTACATGATCCGCGACCTGGCGGCCATGGACAAACACTCACGCAAATTGCTGGACCGTTTTTTATAGGCTTTGGGCTCTGATGAGACCTGGCTGCCACGTCGCTGTCCCATTTCTGGTGACCAAGATTTTTGTCAGATCAAGGCACGAAACGATCCTTGGCCTGCCAAGTTGATTCGCACCTTGCCGTGGCTCGGGTCAGTGGGTCGGGCGGTTTGGAGTGGCCCTGGTTTTTGAAACTCAAGCCCCGAAGAACCCTTTGAGTTTGTCGGTCCAGCTCTCGCCGCTGGGCTGGTGTTTGCCACCACCTTTAGAGAGGGACTCCTCAAACTCCTTGAGCAGTTTCTTCTGGTGCTCAGTCAGCTTGACCGGGGTCTCCACGGTGATGTGGCAATACAGATCACCCGGGTAGCTGCCGCGCACACCCTTGATCCCCTTGCCGCGCAAGCGGAACTGCTTGCCCGTTTGCGTGCCTTCGGGAATATCGATGGCCGCTTTGCCGCCCAGCGTGGGCACTTCGATTTCGCCGCCCAACGCAGCCTTTGAGAAGCTGATCGGCACGGCGCAATGCAGGTCGTCGCCATCGCGCTCGAAGATGTCGTGCTTTTTCAGGCGGATCTCGATGAACAAATCACCCGGTGGCCCGCCATTGGTGCCGGGCTCGCCGTTGCCGGCGCTGCGGATGCGCATGCCGTCGTCGATGCCGGCCGGAATTTTGACTTCGAGTGTTTTTTGTTTCTTGACCTTGCCTTGCCCGTGGCAAGTGCCACAAGGGTCGGGGATGATCTTGCCTGTTCCGCGGCAGTGCGGACAGGTTTGCTGTACGCTGAAAAAGCCCTGGCGCATCTGCACCTGGCCCTGGCCGTGGCAGGTCGCGCAGGTCTTGGCGCTGGTGCCCGGTTTGGCGCCTGTGCCGTGGCAGGTGTCGCACTCGTCCCAGCTGGGGATGCGCAGTTGCGAGTCTTTGCCGTTGGCCGCTTCTTCGAGCGTGATTTCCATGGCATAGCTCAGATCGGCACCACGGAAGACCTGGCGTCCACCGCCACGTCCGCCCCGGCCTTGGCCTCCAAAAATATCACCGAAGATGTCGCCAAACGCATCGCCAAAGCCCCCAAAGCCTTCGGCACCGCCGCGCATATTGGGGTCGACCCCGGCGTGGCCATGCTGGTCGTAGGCCGCACGTTTTTGCGGGTCCGACAGCATCTCGTAGGCCTCTTTGGCCTCTTTGAATTTACCCTCGGCCTCTTTGGCCTTGGCGTCTTCCCCCTGGTTGCGGTCAGGGTGGTACTTCATCGCCAGCTTGCGATAAGCCTTTTTGATGTCATCGTCCGAGGCGTTTTTGGTAACGCCCAGCACTTCGTAAAAATCTCGTTTTGTCGCCATGGGGCAAATCCAACCGTTAGAACAAGAACGCCGCGAAGGCGATTCAGGGGCCTGAATCAGCTTGCGCGGCGGGACTGCGGCCAGGCCGCAGCGGGTGGGGTGTTAGCCCTTTTTGACTTCCTTGACTTCTGCGTCCACCACATTGTCGTCTTGTGGTTGGGCCTCCGTACCGGCGGCGGCACCCGCAGCGGCTTGCTGGGCTTGCATGTCGGCATAGACCTTCTCACCCAGCTTTTGGCTGGCGGTCATCAGGGCTTCGGTTTTGGCTTCGATGGCGTCTTTGTCTTCGCTCTTCAGAACTTCCTCCAGAGCCTTAGCCGCCGCTTCAATGCTTTCTTTCTCCGCCGCTTCGATCTTGTCGCCGTGCTCGGTCAGGCTCTTTTTCACGCTGTGCACAGCGGCTTCGCCGGCGTTGCGGGCTTGCACGAGTTCGAGCTTTTTCTTGTCTTCCACCGCATTCAGCTCGGCGTCTTTCACCATTTGCTGGATTTCGGCCTCAGACAAACCGGAGTTGGCCTTGATCGTGATCTTGTTTTCTTTGCCGGTGCCTTTGTCTTTGGCACCCACGTGCAGGATGCCGTTGGCGTCGATGTCAAAAGACACTTCGATCTGGGGTGTGCCGCGTGCGGCGGGCGGGATGCCTTCGAGGTTGAACTCGCCCAGCGCCTTGTTGCCGCTGGCGATTTCGCGCTCACCCTGGAACACCTTGATCGTCACGGCCGGCTGGTTGTCTTCAGCGGTCGAGAAGGTCTGTGCAAACTTGGTCGGGATGGTCGTGTTCTTGGTGATCATCTTGGTCATCACGCCGCCCATGGTCTCAATGCCCAAAGACAAAGGCGTCACGTCGAGCAGCAACACGTCGGTACGATCGCCAGACAAGACTTGACCTTGAATCGCAGCGCCCACGGCCACGGCTTCGTCGGGGTTCACGTCTTTGCGGGGCTCTTTGCCGAAGAACTCTTTGACTTTCTCTTGCACCTTGGGCATGCGGGACATGCCGCCGACCAAGATGATGTCGTCGATCTCACCGACCGACACGCCCGCGTCTTTGATGGCCATGCGGCAAGGGGCGATGGTGCGCTCGATCAGCTCTTCCACCAACTGCTCCAGCTTGGCGCGGGTCAGCTTGATGTTCAGGTGCTTAGGGCCTGTGGCGTCGGCCGTGATGTAGGGCAGGTTGACGTCGGTGGCGGCCGAGCTCGACAACTCGATTTTGGCTTTTTCAGCAGCTTCTTTCAGGCGTTGCAGGGCCAACACGTCTTTGGCCAAATCCACGCCGGATTCTTTCTTGAACTCGGTGATGATGAAGTCGATGATGCGCTGGTCAAAGTCTTCGCCGCCCAAGAAGGTGTCGCCGTTGGTGGAGAGTACTTCGAACTGCTTTTCGCCATCGACATCGGCGATTTCGATGATGGACACGTCAAACGTGCCGCCACCCAAGTCATACACGGCGATCTTGCGGTCGCCCTTTTCCTGCTTGTCCAGGCCAAAGGCCAGGGCCGCTGCGGTGGGTTCGTTGATGATGCGCTTGACGTCCAGGCCAGCAATGCGGCCAGCATCTTTGGTGGCTTGGCGCTGGGCGTCGTTGAAGTAAGCGGGCACCGTGATCACGGCCTCGGTCACTTCTTCGCCAAGGTAGTCTTCGGCGGTTTTCTTCATCTTGCGCAAGATTTCAGCGCTGATCTGTGGCGGGGCCAATTTGTTGCCGCGCACTTCCACCCAGGCGTCGCCGTTGTCGGCTTTGGCGATGGTGTATGGCATCAGGTCAATGTCTTTTTGGACTTCTTTTTCGGCAAACTTGCGGCCGATCAAGCGCTTGACCGCGTAGAGCGTGTTCTTGGGGTTGGTGACCGCTTGGCGCTTGGCCGATGCGCCGACCAGGATTTCGCCGTCTTCTTGGTAGGCAATGATCGACGGGGTGGTGCGAGCGCCTTCGGCGTTCTCGATCACTTTGGTCGTGTTGCCTTCCATGATGGCCACGCACGAGTTGGTGGTGCCCAAGTCAATACCGATGATTCTTCCCATTTTGATACTCCGAAATTGATTGAAAGTGTTGATGTTTGGCAATTGGGGCGTGGGGCATGACTTTTCAAGTCCCCACACGCCAAAAAGGCTTTTCTTGCTTGTCATGCCGGACTTGATCCGGCATCCATCCGCTTGAAACCATGGACCCCGGATCAAGTCCGGGGTGACAGTTTGGGAAAAAGCGGGGTTTATTTGGGGGCAGTCACCGTCACCAAAGCAGGGCGCAGCACGCGGTCAGCAATGGAGTAACCCTTTTGCAGCACGCTGACCACGGTGTTGGGTTCCTGCTCGGCAGGGACCACGCTGATGGCCTGATGGTGGTGCGGGTCGAATTTGGTACCTGCGGGCGGGGCGATTTCAACCACTTTGTTCCGCTCCAAGGCGCTTTTGAGCTGGCGCAAAGTGGCTTCAGAGCCTTCGCGGATCTGTTCAATCGTGACATTCGGGATGGCCAGACCGGCTTCCAAGCTGTCGAGCACCGGCAGCAAGCTGTCGGCAAAACCCTCGACCGCAAATTTGCGGGCCTTGGCGATTTCGTCATCGGCGCGGCGGCGGGCGTTTTGCACATCGGCCTGGGCACGCAGGTACTGGTCGGCCAGATCGGCGTTTTGCGCCTTCAGGTTCGCCAGCTCGGCTTGGGCATCGGCCAGTGGATCAGTCGGCGTCATGGCGGCAGCTGCAGCCAATTCTTCGTCACTCAGGGGCTTTGGGTCTTGGTTTTGTGTGGCTTCTGACATGAACAATGTCCGCAAAAAATGGATACCCCTGCTAATTAGGGGCGATGGATCAGGCTTCAAGAGAGCCTTGGCGATTGACCGCGAAAAAATCCTCGGAATTGGGATGCAGCGGTTGGGCTAACGACATCTCAGGCTGGCCAGGTGCCAAGAAAAAGCCCGCCAAGGGGCGGGCAGGGTCCGCGTGGAGCACCGGGGTGATCAGTTCAGCGCCAACAGTTCCACGTCGAACTTGAGGGTGGCATTGGGTGGGATCACGCCGCCAGCGCCACGGGCACCGTAGCCCAGCTCGGCCGGGATGATCAGGGTGCGTTGACCGCCGACTTTCATGCCCGCCACGCCCTCATCCCAGCCCTTGATGACCATGCCAGCGCCCAGGCCGAACACAAAGGGGTCACGACGGTCACGGCTCGAATCGAACTTCGCGCCTTGTTGGCCGTCCTTGTAGAGCCAGCCGGTGTAGTGCACGGTGACGTCTTGGCCCGCTGTGGCGACTTCGCCTTCGCCCAAGACGGTGTCTTCGTATTGCAGGCCGGAGGGAGTGGTGTTCATGAGGGGAATCCTGTCAGAAAGGGCCCGGTGCCGCTGATGGGCTGCCGAGGTGTGTAAAACCCAAAATTATGCCAGCCCCGCCAACCGTCAGTTTGCCCCTTGGCGTTTGGCCAAATCGCGCATCAGCGCACCCACGCCATAGGTCCAAGCCGGGGCCTGATCCGAGGTGGTGACCTGGTTGACCAAGGTGCCCAGTGGTGGGGTGGAAATGCTCACCACATCACCCACCACATGGGTGAAGCCCTGGCCCGGGCCGTGGCGGTCTTGTGTGGGGGCGAACATGGTGCCCAAAAACAGCATCATGCCGTCCGGGTACTGGTGGTATTTGCCCATGGCTTGGCCCGCCAAGTCCAGCGGGTCGCGGCTGATTTGGCTCAGCGCACTGCTGCCTTGCATCACAAAACCCTCTGGTCCTTGAACTTTCAGGCTCAGCTCGCATTGGCGCACGTCGTCGATGGTGAAGTGCTCGTCAAACAGCCGGATGAAGGGGCCGATGGCGCAGCTGGCGTTGTTGTCCTTGGCTTTGCCCAGCAGCAAGGCGCTGCGGCCTTCGAAATCGCGCAGGTTCACGTCGTTGCCCAGGGTGGCACCCACCACCTCGCCGCGCGAGTTGGCAGCCAGCACGATTTCGGGTTCGGGGTTGTTCCATTGACTGCCTGGGTGGATGCCCACCAATGCCCCGGAGCCGACCGCACTCATGGGTTGGGCCTTGGTGAAAATTTCAGCGTCCGGCCCGATGCCCACTTCCAAGTACTGTGACCACATGCCCTGGGCTAAAAGTACCTCTTTGAGTTTGACCGATTCAGGGGAGCCGGGCACCACGCTGCGCAGGTTATCGCCAATGACCGCCACCACCGCTTGACGCACGGCTTCGGCGCGGCTGGCGTCGCCCCGGGCTTGCTCTTCGATCACCCGCTCCAGCATGCTGGCCACAAACGTCACCCCAGCCGCTTTGACGGCTTGCAGGTCGCAGGGCGCCATGAACCAGGGCTGGTCAACCTGGCGCTGGGTTTCATCGCTGTTGGACAAGGCTTGGGCGGTGCTGGCCAGGCGCTTGGCTCGGCCTGATGCCAGGTAGGCGCGCACTTGGGCGGCGGCGTTGGGCAGTTCCAGCAAGTGGCTGGAGGTGGTGGCCAGACCCGACAGTTCCAGCACGTCTTGGGGGGTGACGGCTACCACAACAGGGCCAAGGTCCGGCACCCACAAACGACCGATCAGCAAGGCCTGGTGCGCATCTTGGGGTAATTGTGAGAGCAGCATGGTGAACACCTGTTGGGCAAAAAAAAGCATGGTGTCAGACATCGGCAAGGGGCGCTGTCACCCATGTCAAGCCGCGGCCAAAGGAGGGTACTTCAATCAGATACCCACTGACGATGAGGGGTCCGGTGAAACGATTGCTTGCAATTTATGTGGCTTGCCCCACATGAGTGGGGGTGGGGGTCGGTTAGATTTGGCCAAATACATCACTCACTTCAAGGATTGACCATGACCCGAAAAAATACTGCTTTGACCTCTATCGGCGTTGCCGCATGCGCTGCCGCTGTTTTGTTAAGCGGTTGCGCCACCTCGACCCAAGAACAAAATGGGGCCGGAACAGGTGCCGTGATCGGTGCCGTCGCCGGACAAATTTTGGGGCGCGACAGCAAGTCCACCGCCATTGGCGCCGGTCTGGGTGCCCTGGGTGGTTACATCTGGTCCAAAAACATGGAAGACAAAAAGCGCGCCATGGAGCAGGCCACGGCCGGAACAGGCACTGTGGTCACACAAACAGCGGACAACCAACTCAAACTGAGCATCCCGAACGATATTTCTTTTGATACCGGACGCGCTGACATCAAACCCAATCTGCGGCCCATCTTGGACCAGTTTGCGCAAGGCCTGAGCCAGCAAACCAGCATGGAAGTACGCATCGTGGGCCACACCGACAGCACCGGCAGCGATGCCATCAACAACCCACTTTCGGTCAATCGTGCCCAAAGCGCCCGTGACTACCTGGTCGCTCGGGGTGTCAGCAGCAGCCGCATCAGCATCGATGGTCGTGGTTCACGCGAGCCGGTGGCCGACAACGGCACCGCAGATGGACGTGCACGCAACCGCCGCATCGACATCTTCTTGGCCGAGCGAGGTCAAAGGTAAATTTTTTGGAGCAGCGCCAGCAGCGTTTTGCGCTGTGCTGGCGTGAGCTTGGCGGTTTTTTCGATTTCGAGCTCGGTGGCCGTCCGTTCGGCTTGGACCATCAGGGCCTGGCCTTTGGGGGTGGCATGCAGACCCACAGCACGCCCATCATGGGGGTGCGGCTTGCGTTCGATCAAACCGCGCGATTCCAGTGATTGGATCAGTCCCACCAGGTTGGGGGGCAAGAGGTTGAGCGTGGCGCACAACTGGCGAGAAGTCACGCCCGGGTTGTGGCGAATGGTGGACATCACCGAAAAATCCACGGGCTTCAATCCATAAGGGGCCAGTCGCTCCAAAAACAGTTCAATGATGCTCAGCGCTGCGCGGCGAGCGTTGTAGCCCATCAAAGTTTGTAAATAACTTGAGTCCACCTTGTCCACAGCTTGGTCTGCGGGCTTGGCGCGGGAGGCTCCTTCACGTCGCGCCTGAACGGGTTGGGGCTCTGAATCAATTTCTAAGGCGGATGCGCCAGACGCAGTGATTTCGAGTCCCGAGGTTTTCAAGGCTGGTGGAGGTTTGGGTTGACGAGGCATGGCGGCACAAAGATGAGTGCGCGATTATGCCGCCACGCACTGTTGCACGATGATGAAGCTGCGCATTTGAAACTCAGGCAGCACCCAACTGCGCAACGCTTGGCCGGGAGCACGCCAACGTGTATCGGCGTTGGGGGTGTCGGCCTGCACGCCTTCTTCGATGCGCAGCCAGGCCCAGTCCATCAGCACCAGCGCCACAGCGCGCAAATAGTCGTCGGCCACCCGGTAGGCCAGCGCCGCGTCTTTGGGCGCGGCCTGCACAATTTGTTGTGTGATGGCACGCAGGGTCTGGAGGCGGGCCTGCGCAGGTGTGTGGGCTTTGCTGGCTTTGGCACCTGCCGGCAGGTCGGCCGTGATGGTGTCGAGCAACGCGTTCATGCCAACACCACCATCGGCCAGCACCTTGCGCACCAAGAGGTCGATCGCCTGGATCTCGTTGGTGCCTTCGTAAATCATGGCCACGCGGGCGTCGCGAACGATCTGCTCAATGCCCCATTCGCGCACATAGCCGTGGCCGCCAAACACCTGCAGGCAGTCGCTGCCGCCATGGAAGGCTTGGTGGGTGAACACCGATTTCATGACCGGCGTGACCAAGGCGCACCAACGCTGGGCGGCTGCTTGTGTGTCGGCATCAGGGCTGTGTTTGATCAGGTCAAGCTCTATCGCGGTGCGGTAAGCCAGCACACGACCGGCATCCACCCAAGCGCGTTGTGTATCCAAAATTCGGCGCATGGCAGGGTGCTCGCCAATCAGGTCGGCTTCACCTGCGCTTTTGCCTTTGCC
>JANQXJ010000033.1 GCA_030729445.1 Limnohabitans sp.
AGATGCTGGAGGGGTCGATGTCGATGTGGATGATCTTGCGTTCGTTTTGCGCAAAATGCTTGGGGTTACCAATCACGCGGTCGTCAAAACGTGCGCCCACAGCCAGCAAAACGTCGCAGTTTTGCATGGCGTTATTGGCCTCCAGCGTACCGTGCATGCCCAGCATGCCCAAAAAGCGGCGGTCGGTGGCTGGGAAAGCACCCAAACCCATCAAGGTGTTGGTAACCGGGAAATTGAGCATGTCCACCAAAGCACGCAACTCGGGGCTGGCGTTGCTCAGCAGCACACCGCCACCGGTGTAGATGTAGGGGCGCTTGGCCGACATCAACAGCTGCATGGCCTTGCGGATCTGACCGCCGTGGCCTTTGCGCACCGGGTTGTAAGAGCGCATCTCGACTTTGTCGGGATAGCCGGTGTACAGGGTTTTGTTGAACGACACGTCCTTGGGCACGTCCACCACCACTGGGCCGGGTCGGCCAGTGCGGGCAATGTGGAAGGCTTTTTTCATGACATCGGCCATGTCCTTGGCATCTTTGACCAAGAAGTTGTGCTTGACGATGGGGCGCGTAATGCCCACGGTGTCACACTCTTGGAAGGCATCGAGGCCAATGGCCGCAGTGGGCACTTGCCCGCTGATGATGACCATCGGGATGCTGTCCATGTAGGCGGTCGCGATGCCAGTCACCGCGTTGGTCAGGCCGGGGCCGGAAGTGACCAAAGCCACACCGACCTCGCCCGTGGCGCGGGCATAGCCGTCGGCAGCGTGCACAGCGGCTTGCTCGTGACGCACCAGAACGTGCTGGATGGTTTCTTGTTTGTAAAAAGCGTCGTAAATGTGAAGCACAGCTCCACCGGGGTAACCCCAAACAAACTCGACGTTTTCGGCCTGCAGCGCCTTGACCAGAATTTCGGCCCCACGCAGCTCTTGACCTGAGGAAGCGACGGACGCAGCGGATGCCATTTCGACTTTATTGATTTCCATATATTCAACCTTTGTGAATTTCTCTAACGAAAAACCTTGGGTGCCCCTTAACTCGACTCTTGTGAAGTGGCTTTGGGACTTGAGACCACAGACATGGGCACCAAACTGTAAAAGTGCCGGACGGTGATCCGTTTGCTTTTTTTCAATTGCAACCCATTATTATCGCATTGTTAAAGCGGAGTCTTTGGAAAATCACGCCTTTTCAACCACCCAATGCCATAATTCATCCGCATTCAAGGTCAACTTCTGTCACAAAATCTACTTTTCGCACAACAGGACACAGCCCGCCGCTGCAAGCACTTTGGCCTCGGACACCGACATTTCTGACTTCCTCAAAAGCGTGGAAAAGAAAGCCTTTAAACGGGCCTATTACCATGTAGGTGACGAGGAAGGGGCACTGGACATCGTGCAAGACAGCATGATCAAACTGTGTAGCCACTACTCTGACAGACCAGCTCACGAGCTGCCTTTGTTGTTTCAGAGAATCTTGTCCAACACCGTGCTCGACTGGTTTCGCCGTCGCAAGACGCGAAACGCCCTGTTTTCCAACCTGGATGATTTTGATCACCGCGATGATCTGGGCGATTTTGACCTGCTGGAAGTGACCACAGGTGACAGCGATGCCCCCGCTAGCCAAAGCGCCGAGCAATGGCTTGGGCGGGTGCAAACCTTGGAACACATTGAAAAAGCCATCATGAGCTTGCCCCAACGTCAACGAGAGGCCTTCCTTCTGCGTTATTGGGAAGAGCTCGATGTGGCTGAAACCGCCGCCGTGATGGGCTGCTCTGAAGGCAGCGTCAAGACCCATTGCTCCCGCGCCATCCAGTTCTTGAGTAAAACCTTGGCCCTCCAAGGCATGAATCCATGAAAAAATCCCAGACACAGACCACTTCTCTGACCGCCGAGATGGACCTTTGGGGTCAAACTTTGGCTTCGCAATTGGACATCGCCTCGCGGGACTTGGGGCATGACATCGGCGAACGCTTGCGCATTGCACGCCAAACGGCCTTGAAGTCCCGCCCCATGCCGCAACGGCTGATGCGCCACAGCCTCGCCGTACAAGTCAACGGCACACTCTCAGCGCAACCCGACGAAGGTCTCAATTTTTGGCGAATTCTGGTCTCGGTCCTGCCTTTATTGGCTCTGGTCACGGGGCTCCTGGTGCTTCAGACACTGCACCAAGACATGGCCGACTCCGATATCGCCTTGCTGGATTCGGCTTTATTGATCGACGAGTTGCCACCAGACGCCTACACCGATCCAGGCTTTTTACAGTTCCTGAAAATTCAAATCCATCAAAATACCCGGCATGACTGAATCCGGTTGCAAGTTAAACCTGCTCCGCACGCCAAACGCCGTGTTGCCTCCTTCTGACCTTGTTAAGTCCAGCACGGGGCTGGTCAAGTGCTTCTTGGTCGCAGTGACATGGGTCTTGGCGCTGTCAGTTGGGGCGGAGACTCCCACCACCCCTTTAGCAACAGCCTCAGGGATTGAAGCCATCGAAGCTGACAGCTCCCCAGTCAACGCCAGTGGACCGCCTGCCTCTGAGGCCGACACCGCTTTATCGACATTGCCAGCCCTTGGTCCCAGCTTGCAGCCGCCACTGGCTTCCAGCAGCGCCACCGTCCCGAAATCAAGCGCTTGGCAGGCTTTGAGCAAGCGCCAAAAAAATGCCCTTGCCCCTTTGGCTGACGATTGGCACGAGCTCACCGTCCAGCAACGCCAAAAATGGCTGACTCTGTCCAAAAACTTTAGCCAACTCAGTGATGAAGAACAACTGACGCTTCACAGCCGCATGCGTGAATGGGCTGCACTCAGTCCACGTCAACGCAGCCAGGCGCGTTTCCACTTCAACACGATGCAATCCCTGTCTGCCCAAGACAAACGTGCTCAGTGGGAGGCTTACCAAGCGCTGTCTGAGCAAGAAAAAAGCAAGCTGTCTTCAGGCCCTAAGCCTCCCGCCAAAAGTGCCGCCCGAAGCTTTGCCCCGCCCAACTCTCGCTTGGTCAGCCCCCCGCTGCTGCCTGTCAACGCATCACGGGCGGTGCAGCGGGTTGCACCCTCACGGCCGGTCCACCCCAAAACCTTGCTGCCTCAACCCTCTTGAGACAGATCAAACTGGCTCAGTCAGGCGTTTGCGCCACAATCATCACCTTGCACTGAGCACTCAAGGGTCTCGCTCACAAAGCGCACGACCAGATGAGATCTGTGCCTCAGACCAACGCCATTTCATATTCGGATTTCCATGCCTTCCAAGACCCCGCGCGTGTCCGACTCCACAGCGCCCACGCCAACTCTGACTGAAGTCACAGACCCGTTAATGGCCCCATCGCTCAAACGCCGCATGGCTTGCTGGCTGTACGAGGGCATGCTGCTCTTTGGCGTCGTGTTCATTGCGGGCTATCTGTTCAGCAGCCTGAGTCAAACCCGTCACGCCCTGGACAACCGCCCCGGCCTGCAGGCTTTCCTGTTTTTGATTTTGGGCATTTACTTCACCTGGTTTTGGCACCGAGGCCAGACCCTGGCCATGAAAACCTGGCACATCCGTGTGGTCTCGGCGACGGGGCACCCCTTAAGCCAGCGCCGCGCCTTGTTGCGCTATGTGTTGAGCTGGCTCTGGTTTTTACCCCCCCTCTTGCTCACCTTGCCCTTGGGCCTGTCCGCAGCAGCAGTCGGCTGGCTGACCGTGGTCTGGGTCTTTGTCTGGGCCTTGCTCAGCCGTTTTCATGCCCAAAAACAGTTCTGGCACGATGCCTGGGCGGGTACCCGCCTCGTCACCTCCCGCTGAAACCCCTGAATGAACCCACCATGACGACCTCGGACCCCACCCTTCACGGGGCTACCCCTGCTTTTTCCATCTGCGTCTATTGCGGCTCTAAACCCGGCAACTCGCCCGAATTTGCCCAAATTGCCATTCAAGTGGGCAGCTGGATCGGTTCGCACGGTGGCCAATTGGTCTATGGCGGTGGGCGCAATGGCCTGATGGGCTTGGTGGCCGAGGCCACCATGGCGGCGGGCGGCACTGTGGTGGGCATCATTCCCATCGCTCTGGTGGAAAAAGAATGGGCCCACCACGGCTGCACCGAGCTGCATGTGGTGGACACCATGCACGAGCGCAAACGCCTCATGGCCGACAAAGCCGACGCTTTTTTGGCTCTACCCGGCGGCATCGGCACGTTTGAAGAATTGTTTGAGGTCTGGACTTGGCGACAACTGGGCTACCACGACAAACCCGTGGGCATCTTGAACAGCCTGGGTTACTACGACAGCCTGATGGCCTTCATTGGCCAGGTGGTTGAACAAGGCTTCATGGCCGACTGGCAAACTGACCTGGTGACTTTGGGTTCCGAGCCTGAAGCGCTGCTGCAGAGTTTGGTACAAAAAGCGGGCTTTTCACCCCGCACCAAAGTCGAATTGATCTGATCGACTGACATAAGCGCGGTGGCTGTAGCACCACCCAGCTGAGCGGTCCATGCAGGCCCTCGCATGAAGGCCCGGCAATCACCCGATCAAATGGCGGTTTCGTCCTGCTCACCCGTGCGGATGCGCACCACCCGCTCCACCGAGGTGACAAAAATCTTGCCGTCACCGATCTTGCCTGTGCGAGCCGCCTTGATGATGGCGTCCACGCAGCTGTCCACATCGTCGTTCTTCACCACCACTTCGACCTTGACCTTGGGCAAAAAGTCGACCACATACTCGGCGCCCCGGTACAACTCGGTGTGGCCTTTTTGGCGGCCAAAACCCTTGACCTCGGTGACTGTGAGGCCCGTCACGCCACATTCGGCCAAGGCTTCGCGCACTTCTTCCAGTTTGAAGGGCTTGATGACGGCGGTGATCTGTTTCATGGGGGAAATCCTCAAAAAATGGTTTTTGCCCGAATTCAGGCGCGGAATTTGTTGGTCATAGGATAACGCCAATCTTTGCCAAAACTGCGGTGCGTGACACGAATGCCCACGGGCGACTGGCGGCGCTTGTACTCGTTGAGCTTGATCAGGCGTGTAACTTTTTCCACATCGGCCCGCTCAAAGCCGTCGGCAATCAGTGCTTCCACGCCCTCGTCGTTTTCCATGTAGCGCTGGATGATCGCGTCCAGCACCTCGTACGCAGGCAGGCTGTCCTGGTCTTTTTGGTCCAGGCGCAGCTCGGCGCTGGGCGGGCGGGTGATGATGCGTTCGGGAATCGGCTGGCTGCCCGTGCCATACGGATCATGAAGGTTGCGCCAGCGGGCCAAGTCAAACACGCGGGTCTTGACGACGTCTTTGATGACCGCAAAACCACCCGCCATGTCGCCATACAGCGTGCAGTAACCGGTGGCCATCTCGCTCTTGTTGCCCGTGGTCAGCACAATCGCCCCGGTCTTGTTGGACAGCGCCATGAGCAAGGTGCCGCGAATGCGGGCCTGGATGTTTTCTTCAGTGGTGTCTTCTTTCAGGCCCTCGAACTGCGCAGACAGCGCCAGCTTGAAGCCATCGAACAGCGGCGCAATCGAAATCTCGTCGTAGCGCACATTCAGGCGCTTGACCATGTCACGCGAGTCGATCCAGCTGATGTCGGCCGTGTAGGGCGAAGGCATCATCACCGCGTGAATCTTGTCGGCCCCGATCGCGTCCACCGCAATCGCCAGCACCAGCGCCGAATCGATGCCGCCCGACAGGCCCAAAATCGCGCCCTTGAAACCGTTTTTGCCCAGATAGTCGCGCACGCCCAGCACCAGCGCGTCCCACAGCTCGGCGTCAGCGCTGGCCATGGGCACCAAGGCTTCGGGCGCAGCACTCAAGTCCACAACTTCGGCAACAGCTTCAACTTTGACCGTCATGGCCGCCTCGCGAAAGCCCTCGGCCCGCGCCACGGTTTCGCCTTGGGCGTTGAGTGCAAAGGAGCGCCCTTCAAAAATCACCTCGTCTTGGCCACCGACCAGGTGGGCATAAATCAGTGGCAAACCGCTGTCGGCCACGCGCTCGCGCATGCGCTGCTCGCGCTCCGGGCCTTTACCAGCATGGAAAGGCGAGGCGTTCAGCACGGCCAGTACCTGCGCCCCAGCGTCACGCGCCAAGCGGGCCGGCTCGTCGAACCAAGCGTCTTCGCAAATGAGCAAACCCACCCGCACGCCCTCGACCTCAAACACCCCCACCCCGTTGCCGGGCGTGAAGTAACGACGCTCGTCAAACACCTGGTAATTGGGCAACTCGCGCTTGTCGTAAGCGCAAACGACTTGTCCCTCACACAGGACACTCGCGCGGTTGTGGCGGCGCGTCACGGCCACGCTGCGGGTGCGCAGGCCGCCGCCTTCGGGGTGGCCCACCACCACATGCAGGCCCTTTAACCCAGCCAGTTCGCGGGCCACCATTTTCAGGGCATCATCACAGGCGTCAATGAAGGCCGGGCGCAGCAACAGGTCTTCAGCCGCATAGCCGCAAATCGACAACTCGGGCGTGATCAACAGCCTGGCGCCCTGCGCATAAGCGGCAGTGGCAGCGTCGATGATTTTGCGGGCATTGCCCGGCATGTCACCAACGACAAAGTTGAGCTGGGCCACACGAATTTGGAGAGTCATACAGGTGCTGGAAAATTTGAGCTTGAATTATGTCACCCGGGTGCAAGATGACCTGAGCGGCATCGCGCCCGAGGCTTGGGACGGCTTGCTCGCCCAGCAAGATGCCCCATCACCCTTCATGCGGCATGCCTATTTGTCGGCCCTGCACGCCAGCGGCTCGGCTGTGCCCGAGACCGGCTGGACACTGCAAGTGATCAGTTTGTGGCGCGACCCCCCCACGGGCCCCTCACTGGCCGCTGCCTGCCCGCTCTACCTGAAGACCCATTCACGCGGCGAGTATGTGTTTGACCACGCCTGGGCCGACGCCTACGAACGCCATGGCCTGAACTATTACCCGAAGGCCCTGCTGGCCTCGCCCTTCACACCCGTGCCCGGCAGCCGATTGCTGGCCGAAAGTGCTGCCGCTCGGCAAGCGTTGCTGGCCGCCTTGCTGAATTTGTGTCAAACCAACGAGATCCCCTCGCTGCACATCCTGTTTGGCAGCCCGCAAGACCTGCAGGCCTGCGAGCAAGCCGGGCTGCTGCAGCGCAGCCAGGTGCAATTCCATTGGCAAAACCAAGGCTGGCGCGACTTTGATGACTTTTTGGGCAGCCTGAACCAGGAAAAGCGCAAAAAGATCCGGCAAGAGCGCCGCAAAGTGGCTGAAGCTGGCGTCAGCTTTCGCGCCGTGCGTGGCCCCGACATGACGGGCGATGACTGGGCGCTTTTATTGCGCTGCTACCAGCAAACCTATTGGGAGCACGGCAACGCGCCTTATCTGAAGCCCGAATTTTTCGAGGCCATGCGCCGTGACATGGCCGCCAACTGGCTGCTGTTTGTGGCCGAATACGAAGGGCAAGCCATCGGCATCAGCCTGATCGGCCTGCACCTGAACACCGCGGGCCAGCCCGAAGTGGCCTATGGCCGTTATTGGGGGGCGCTCGCGCGGGTGGACTGCCTGCACTTTGAGGCCTGTTACTACCAGCCGATTGAATGGTGCATCGATAACGGCGTGAAGCGTTTTGAGGGCGGCGCACAAGGCGAACACAAAATGGCCCGCGCCCTGCTGCCCACCCCCACGCACAGCGCCCACTGGCTGGCGCACCCGGCGTTTTCAGAAGCGGTGGCGCGGTATCTGGAGCGAGAAAAAGCAGGCATCGACAATTACATGGATGCCCTGCAACAGCACTCGCCTTTGAAAAAGCCGCAGTAAAAACCCAAACAAAACGCCTGCGCGGCGCAAACCGGGCAGGCGTTCAGAGGATTCAGCGGCTTCAGACAGAAGCCGCTGGCTCAGGCCGATCAGGCCTTGTTGTAGTTGGCAATGCCGTCCATCAATTCCTTGGCGGCGGACTCCACGCCTTCCCAGCCCTTGACCTTGACCCACTTGCCTTTTTCCAAGTCTTTGTAGTGCTCAAAGAAGTGTGCAATCTGCTTGAGTTGCAACTCGTGCACATCAGACAAAGCCTTGATGTTGGCGTAGATGGGCAGGATTTTTTCGGTAGGCACGGCCAAAATCTTGCCATCCATACCGCCTTCGTCTTCCATCAACAAAATGCCAATGGCGCGGCACGAAACCACCACACCGGGGGGCAATGGGAAAGGCGTCATGACCAAAACGTCCACCGGATCGCCATCACCGGCGATGGTCTGGGGCACATAACCGTAGTTGGTGGGGTAGTGCATGGCGGTGCCCATGAAACGGTCCACAAACAAAGCGCCAGACTCTTTGTCCACTTCGTACTTCACAGGGTCGGAGTTCATCGGGATTTCGATGATCACGTTGAATGCGTCGGGTACTTTGCTGCCGGGGGTGACTTTGTTCAGGGACATGGTGTCTGCTTTTAAAAGTTAAGTGGAAACGAAAAATCCTAGGGATTAACCCCGATTTTACTTTCACAGGGCTTGCGAAAGCCTGAGCACGGTTGAACCCGACCTTTCATCCCTTCCCCCACGACAGCCGTGGACAGGATGTCTCGCGCGTGATTTCCAAGCCAGCGCCACCGCCGACAATGGCGCCATGCAACACAACTTCATCGCCAACCAATCCATCCCCGCCCTGGCTGGGCAGACCCTTGACGTCATCGATCCCTCAGACGGTCAGGTGTTCGAGCAGATCCCCCGCAGCCAAGCGGCCGACATCGACCAGGCGGTGCAAGCGGCGCGGGCCGCTTTTGAGGGCCCTTGGGGGCGGCTCACGGGGACGGAGCGCGGGCGCTTGCTGATGGCGCTGTCGCGCAAAGTGGCTGAACACGCGACCGAACTAGCCGCGCTGGAGCAGCGTGACTGTGGCAAACCCACCAAACAAGCCGCCGCCGACGCGGTGGCCCTGGCGCGTTACTTTGAGTTTTACGCAGGGTCTTGCGACAAATTGCACGGCGACACCCTGCCCTACCAAAACGGCTACAGCGTCCTAACCTGGCGCGAGCCGCAT
>JANQXJ010000034.1 GCA_030729445.1 Limnohabitans sp.
GCGCATGACCGCGGCGGTGGGTTTGCCCACGCTGCGGCTGATCCGCACCGCCATTGGCCCTTACAACCTCGACGCGCTGCCCACGGGCACTTGGCAGCACGTCTGAGCCTTTCGATGTGTGTTGCGCCATGGCGACGCGTGTGGCCGTCGACTTCCTGGACAATCGCCCATCTTTCTAAACCCAAGGAATTCCCTGATGTCTGACTTGCTCAACAAACTCGAATGGCGCTACGCCTGCAAAAAAATGGACCCGACCAAGTCCGTGCCCCAGGACAAAGTAGACCGCATCGTCGAAGCCGCCCGTCTGGCCCCCACATCGAGCGGCTTACAGCCTTTCGAAATCATCGTGGTGACCAACCCGGCCTTGCGCGAGCAGATCAAGCCCAAAGCCTGGGGCCAAGGTCAGATCACCGACGGCTCGCACCTCTTGGTGTTTGCCGCTTGGGACAACTACACGGCCGAGCGCATCAACATGATGTTTGACCTGACCAACGCACAACGCGGCGGCACCAACGAAGGCTGGGAAAACTACCGCCAGATGTTGCTCAAGAACTACCCAGCCCGTACACCCGAAGTGAACTTCGAGCACGCTGCACGCCAGGCCTACATCGGCTTGGGCGCTGCCCTGATCGCTGCGGCTTTCGAAGAAGTGGACGCCACGCCCATGGAAGGTTTTGACCCGAAAGCCGTCGACGAAATTTTGGGCCTGAGCGCTCGCGGTCTGCGCAGCGTGGTGATCGTACCCCTGGGCTACCGCGCCGCCGAAGGCGACTGGTTGGCGAACCTGAAAAAAGTGCGCCGCCCCACCGCCCAGTTTGTGACCGAAGTCAAATAAGGTCGCAGCTCACCTGCCGCTCTTGGCGCGTCAGGTGCGGCACCCCCACAAAGCCGCAGATTCTGCGGCTTTGTGCTTTAACATCAAGGGCTTCCCAATCAGGGATGTCTATCCAAGGAACCGACATGGCCAAAGGCGAACAACGCAGCAACAAAATGGCCAAAAAGCCAAAGAAAGACACGTCCCCACCCAAGACGTTCACATCCGACCGCCCCATGGCCCCGTCCACCTTTGTGGCGCCTCGCGGCAAAGTCAAAGACAAGTGATTTTTTCGGCCGAGCACCCTGATCGCTTGGCCCGCCCTGCATGACCCCGATCCACGAAGACGAGCACCTGCTGGTGCTGGAAAAACCCAGCGGCTTGTTGTCGGTGCCCGGTCGTGGCCCGGAAAAGCAAGATTGCCTGTCCAAACGGGTGCAGGACCGCTACCCCGAGGCCTTGATCGTTCACCGCTTGGACCAAGACACCTCGGGTCTGCTGCTCATGGCCCGGGGCATTGAAGCCCAGCGCCGCTTGAGCAAGTTGTTTGAAACCCGCCAGGTCAAAAAACGCTACTTGGCGGTGGTCGCAGGCCAACCAGAACAAACCCAAGCGGCCGAGCTGCCCGACGAAGACGGCTGGCGCACCATCGACGGCCCCATCCTGCTCGACTGGGAGCGCCGCCCTCTGCACATCATCCACCCCGACGGCAAAGCCAGCCGCAGCCGCTGGCGCGTGCTGCAAAGCAGCCACAGCGACAATTTCAGCGCCAGCCTGATCGAGCTCGAGCCCGTCACAGGCCGCACGCACCAGCTGCGGGTGCACATGCAAAGTATTGGCCACCCCATGCTGGGTGACTCGCTGTACGCACCGCCGAGCATCAAAGCCCTCAGCCCCCGCTTGCTGCTGCATGCGCAAGAGTTGGCCTTTGTGCATCCGTTCACCGATCAAGCTTTGGCATTCAAGGCCCCGGTCGAGTGGTCTGCCCTATCGCCGTACTTGGCCATTCATCCCACCCAGCCCTGAGCGATCAGGCCCTGGCTGCGCCCTTGATGCGGCCCGCCACTACACCACACAGCACCACCAGGCCCATGCCCATGAAGGCCAGCGCGTCCGGGATGTGGTCAAACAGCCACCAGCCCATCACCGTCGAAAAGGCGACCCCGGTGTAGAGGAATGGCGAGACCACCGAGGCCGGGGCGTTGGAAAACGCCACGATCAAGAGGTATTGCCCCAGTGTGGCGGCGAGACCGACCATGAGCAACAAGGCCCATTCTGTCGGGCTTTGGGGCGTGACCCAGGCATTGAACACCAGCAGCGTGCTCACCGCCCAGCCCACCCAACCGGTGTAGAGCTGCATCACGGCCGGGTCTTCGGTGCGTGTCATGTGGCTGGTCACGGCCTGAAACACGGCGTAAGTCAGCACCACCGTGAGCGCCATCCAACCGACCGAGCTGTCAACCTGCCCACCCGGGCGGATGACCAGCATGGCCCCGATCAACCCACCTACCACCATGAGCCAGCGCAACGGCGAGACCTGCTCTTTCATCACAAAGCGGGCGAGTGCCGTGAGCACCAAGGGCGTGAGCATGACGGTGGCGGTGAACTCGGCCACCGGCATGCGCTGCAGGCAATAAAAAGCCAGCAAGCTGCACGACACCATGAGCAAGCCTCGCAGCAGCTGCCAACGCAGGCTGTGTGTGCGCCACATGGCTCGCCCCCGCACCGGGGCCAGCACCAGCGCGGTGCCCACAGCCTGCACGGCGTAACGAAACCACAAGACCATGACGGGCGTGACACTGACCATGACCCATTTGCTGGTGGCGTCGCTGAAGCTCAGGCTGGCCATGGCCAATACGGCAAAGACAATGCCGGGCACGGCCCAAGCGGCTGAGGCCGGGGCCGGTGCCGGAGATGGCGTGGTGTTGGGTGGGGTGTGCAAGCTCGAATCCGTGAGTGTTGAGGGGATTTTTGCATGGCGCATGGGCGCACACAGTCACCTGTGCAAAGGAGCTCCAGACCCCGTTCACCGAAACCATCAAGCCCACCGGGGCCCGCAAGGGATTCGCCCGATAAAATGGACCCCTTTTTATTGGGTCCAGCCGTTCATGTTGTTTTCCCCTTTTGAGCCAAGGCGCTTGGCCGTTTTGCGGTACACCCGCTGCCTGGCTGCACTCGCACTGTTCCTAGGTCTGATTGGCTGGGCGTCGGCCGCAGGGTCACAAAGCCCTGCCGCTGCTGAAGAGACCATCAAAAAAGCCATTCAGGGTGGACAACTCAAACAGGCTCTGCAACTGGTCCAAAAACAACGCCAAAACGCCCCCGAAGCGGTGCAGTGGCGCTTCATGGAGGGTGTGATTCAAGCCCAGCAGGGCCAGATTGACAAGGCCATCGAGACCTTCAAGCAAATCACCCAAACCCACCCCGAGCAGTCTGAGGCCTACAACAACCTGGGGGTGCTTCTCGCTTCCAAGGGTGAGCTGGAAGCCTCCAAAACCTTTCTGGAAAAAGCCCTGCAAACCCACCCCAGCTATGCAGCAGCCCACCGCAATTTGTCAGATGTGCACAGCCAACTGGCCAAACAAAGCTACGCCAAAGCCCTGCAGGTTGACCCTAAAGCCAAGGCCAGCGCCCCTCAATTGACCTTGCTGGGCAGCATGGGTGGCCCGCAGCGCGTGCAGCCCCCGGCCACCCAGGTGGCCTCGCTCTCTCGGCCTGCGGCAACGGCTCCATCAACTGCAACGGCTGCGCCACCGACCGCTGCAGCGGCGTCTGCACCTGCCGCAACCACGGTGGCCAAAGCCAGCAGCAGTGCGCTGGCCGCTGCCCCCACAGCATCGGCGGCGGCACCAGTGGCATCGGTAACCGCACCGGCCAAGGCCGCAGCACCCGCCAAGCCCAGCACCACAGTTGCAGCGGCGGCCCCAGCCCCAGCGCCAGCAGGCCCCCCAGCTGACAAGCCAGTCGCCGATGAACGGCAAGCTGACCGCGCCGCCGTCGAAAAAGCGGTGCGGGGCTGGGCCAAAGCCTGGAGTAACAAGGACTTGCCTCGCTACTACGCTGCCTATGCCAGCAATTTCACGCCTGCCAAACGGGCCAGCCGTGCCAAATGGGAGAGTGATCGTCGCATCCGCATCGTGTCCAAAAAATCGATCTCGGTGGAGGTGCGAGAACTCATAATCAGCTTCAAAGGCGAGACGGCATCGGCCCGCTTCCAGCAGCTGTACACCTCGGACAATTTGAAAGGCAGCAGCCGCAAGACCCTGGAGATGGTGCGCCAAGGCAACCGCTGGCTGATCGTGCGCGAGTCGGTGAATTGAAATCCCGTCGCGGTGTGCCGCCCCACACTTCCCCAAGCCATCCTGAGGCGAACCCCGCCACTGCCACAGCGCCCAAACCCCATGCCTGGCGACTGAAGTGGCTTGGCCTCGTGGGTGTGCTGATGATGGTGGTGGCCGGCCTTTGGTGGTGGGCCGACAGCGAGCAGCCTCGTCTTAAAAATACCTGGCAAGACATTCGATTCAGTTCCGGCTTGCCCTCCACACAAGCCCTGCCATGGCGTTTGGACCTTGATCCTCCGCCCGAGGGTTCACAGGTTCCCAACACCTCTGACCCCGAGCAATTCGTGCGGCAGATTTATGCCCAATTGGGCGAAGGCGAGCGAGCCCAAGCCCTGGCCACAGCCAGCGTGCTGGTGGCGCGTTTCCCCAACTTCCAACTGGGCCAATTGCTGTACGCCGATTTGCTCAACATCAGCTCGACCCAGCCGGTGGCTTGGTCCGATGCCGAAGAGCTCAATGCGCCGTCTTTTCGCAAGCGCCTGGACGAATTGATCCTCGAGTCCAAACGCCGACTTCAGCGCGACAGCGCCCAAAGCCTGCAGGGAAAAATCCCGTCTGCTTTGACCTTCCTCAGCCCTCAGCAGACCCATGTGGCGGCCGTCGACGCCTCCAAGTCGCGTCTGTATTGGTTTGAGAATCGCAGTGGCCCCGATGGGCGTTTGCAGCTGCACTTGGTCAAGGAAACCTACATCTCTGTGGGCATCAACGGGGTGGGCAAGGACAAAGAGGGGGATGGCAAAACGCCTTTGGGGGTTTACTTCATCCTGCGCAATTTGCCCGGTGACGGCCTGCCCGATTTGTTTGGTGTGGGCGCATTAACGCTGAATTACCCCAATGCGGTGGACCTGATGCGCAAGAAAACAGGCTCGGGCATCTGGCTGCATGGCACGCCCAGCGCCCAATATGCCCGAGCACCGGAGTCCACCGACGGGTGTGTGGTGCTCTCTAACCCCGAAATGGCGCGTTTACTGCAAATGCCTGAGCTGCGCATGACCCCGGTGATCATTGCCGAGCAGCTCGAATGGGTGAACGCCGACCATGCCAAGCAAACATGGGACGCTTTCAAGCCAACCCTGGACCAGTGGCTACAAGCCCGCAACGGCCGCGACCCGCAGGCCCTGAAAACCCACTACAGCACGCGCTATGAACAAGATGGCCAGGGCCTGGAGCAAGTCTGGCCTCGACTGGCGCAAACCACTCTGGGTTATAGCCAAAGCCAGCCTCTGGAGTTGGTGTCGGTTTTGAATTGGAAAGACCAAGAGCACAACATGGTGGTGACCATGAGAGACCCCAATCAGACACTCCCCCAAGGCCCTTCCTATTTGCGCACGTATTGGCAAAAGGAAAATGGCCAATGGCGGCTGGTGTTTCAGGGGCCGACCTGAGCGTTCTCACGCCTGAACCAAGAACACACCCGCCACAGCCACATGAACACCGAGATCCCATTTTTTAATGGCCGCATCGCGCCCGATGGCGGCAGTTTTGACGCATGGAAAACGCAAAGCCTGCTCGATTCGCTGGAGCAAGGCGGCCTGCAGTGGCCCAGCTCCTGCCGATCGGGCACTTGCCGCACCTGCATCGGCCAGTTGGTCTCAGGCCAGGTGCACTACGAGATGGAATGGCCCGGTCTCACGGCCGAAGAAAAAGCCGAGGGCTGTGTGCTGCCGTGTGTGGCGCGGCCGCTCGGCGATGTGGTGCTGCAAGACCCCTTCGCCTGAGCCCACAGCCAACGGGCTTTAGCCCTCTTCCAAGCCCAGCTCTTGGATTTTGCGGGTGATGGTGTTGCGGCCAATGCCCAGTTTTTGTGCCGCCTCGATGCGGCGACCCCGCGTGGTGGCCAGCGCCGCCTGAATCAGGCTGGTTTCGAAACGGCGGGTGAGCGCGTCCCACACATCGGTACGGCCCGATTTGAGCAAAGCCAAGGCCTCTTGCTCCAAGTCGGCCTCCCAGGGCATGGCCGCTGAGCGAACCACGGAGCTGTCCAGCGGTGGTGCCAAGTTTGGCGCGTGCGCGGTACGGTCGGGGTCCGCCAGATGGCTGGCATCTGACAGCCCCAGTGGCACCTCGCCCAAACTTGTGCCTGCAGCCGCAGGCGCGGCCACACCCGTGAGGCCCTGCACTTCAGGGGGCAGGTCTTTGACCTCAATCAGCTGGGTGGGCGCCATCACGGTGAGCCAGTGGCAGATGTTTTCAAGCTGGCGCACATTGCCCGGAAACTGGAATTGGCCCAAGCGCTCGAGCGCGGCATCGGCCATGCGTTTGGGCTCCACCCCCAGCTGCTGGGCGCTGCGCTGCAAAAAGTAACGCGCCAGCACGGGCACGTCTTCATGCCGCTCACGCAGTGCGGGCAAACGCAAGCGAATCACATTCAGGCGGTGGAACAAATCCTCGCGGAACGCGCCTTCCTTGACGCGTTGCTCCAAGTCTTGGTGGGTGGCGGCGATCACGCGCACATTGGCCTTGACGGCGCTGTGCCCGCCCACGCGGTAGAAGTGGCCATCCGACAGCACACGCAGCAAGCGTGTCTGCAAATCAAACGGCATGTCGCCGATCTCATCGAGGAACAATGTGCCGCCATCGGCCTGCTCAAAGCGGCCGCGCCTGGAGGCTTGTGCGCCTGTGAAGGCGCCGCGCTCGTGGCCAAACAATTCGCTCTCGAGCAGGTCTTTGGGAATGGCCGCTGTGTTGATGGCCACAAAGGGCTGCTTGGCTCGTGGCGAGTGTTTGTGCAGCGCATGCGCCACGAGCTCTTTGCCCGAACCCGACTCGCCCGTGATGAGCACCGTGACATGGCTTTGTGCCAGGCGGCCGATCCCGCGAAAGACATCTTGCATGGCCGGGGCCTGGCCGAGCATTTCGGGGGCGTCTTCCATTTTTTCTTCGGCCACGTCTTCGCGCTGGCTCTCGCCCACAGCGCGGCGGATCAGCTCCACTGCCTTGGGCAAATCGAAGGGCTTGGGCAGGTACTCGAACGCGCCACTGGAGAAAGCCGACACGGCGCTGTCCAGATCAGAAAATGCCGTCATGATGATGACCGGCAAACCGGGCATGCGCTGCTTGATGGCGGCGAGCAAATCGAGGCCCGAGCCGCCCGGCATGCGGATGTCGCTGACCAAGACCTGCGGGCCATCGCTCTCGCCTTCGGCCTCCAGCGCCTTCATCACCTCGCGGGGGTTGGTGAAGCTGCGCGTGGGCAATCCTTCGCGCAGCAGTGCTTTTTCGAGCACAAAGCGGATGGATTGGTCATCGTCTACGATCCAGATCGGCTTCATCAAGGTGGCTCTTTCAGTGGTCATGTGTGAGGCTTCAAGGCAGAGGAATCAGGATCTTGAAGTCCGTACGGCCCGGCTCACTTTCACACTCGATCAGGCCATGGTGCTGCTGCACAAAGGTTTGCGCCAATGTGAGCCCCAGGCCAGAGCCACCTTCGCGCCCCGAAATCAACGGGAAGAAAATGCGGTCCTTGATCGAGTCTGGAACACCAGGCCCGTTGTCCATCACATGCAATTCCAATGCCAGGCGGTATCGCTGCTTGCCAAATGTGACTTGCCTCAAAATCCGGGTCTTGAGGGTGATCTGCGCATCGCCCTGCGCCACGCGCTCTTGCAGGGCCTGCGCCGCGTTGTGCGCGATGTTGAGCACCGCCTGGATGAGCTGCTCGCGGTCGCCGCGAAACTCGGGGATCGAGATGTCGTAGTCGCGCACCACGCGCAGGCCCCGCGGGAACTCGGCGAGGATCAAGGCCCGCACACGCTCACACACCTCGTGGATGTTCACATCGCCCACCACATGCGGCCTGCGGTGCGGCGCCAGCAAGCGGTCCACCAAGGTTTGCAGGCGGTCGGCTTCGTGGATGATGACTTGGGTGTACTCGGTCAGCTCCTTGTCGTTGAGCTCCATCTCCAGCAACTGCGCCGAGCCGCGAATGCCGCCCAGCGGGTTTTTGATCTCGTGCGCCAGGTTGCGGATCAGCTCCTTGTTGGCCTGGGCCTGGTCGAGCAGGCGCTCCTCACGCTCTTGCCGGGTTTGCTGCTCCACCGGCAGCAGCTCCACAATCACCTCATCGGGCAAATCGGTCAAGGCCACGATGACGTGCACCGGCAAAGGCTCGTCGTGGTGCAGGCGGCGCAGCTGGGCTTCATAGCGCAGCGCCGCAAATTCGTTGGACTGCGCCCCAGACAAGGCCAGGATCAGGGGCTGTGGGTCGACAAAGTAATCGGGCAAATGCGTGTCGTGCAGCGTGCGCCGGGACAGGCCCAAGGCATCTTCGAGCGCGGCATTGACAAAGCGCACACGGCCTTGGCCCTGCATCACGGCCACAGGCGTGGCCAGCAGGTCAAAGGCCTGAAATCGGTTGGGCTGGTTCATGGCATGCGGACGCTGGTGTGCGCCGGGCGACGCGACAATTCGCGTTGCAGGCTGTCGATGTCGCGTTCGGTGCGCTCGATGGCCGCCTTCATATCGGCCACACGGTCCAGGTATTTCTGGTGGTTGCGGGTTTCGGCGGCCCACTTCTCGGGCTCGCCCTGGTTGTAGCTGTGCACCAACTGCGCCAATTGTGCACGGGCTTTGTCCAGCTCCTGCATCAGGATGGTGCGTGCTTGGCCATCGCGCTCGCTTTGCTGCACGTCGGGCAGGCGTGTGGGCACTGCGGGGGTGCGTGGTGGCCCCGCCGTGGCCTCGGCAGTGGCC
>JANQXJ010000035.1 GCA_030729445.1 Limnohabitans sp.
ATGCGTGAATCACTTCTGAGCTTTTGGGCGCGTTGGTGGCGACACCGCTGGATGGACGAGCGTGCTGCCGAGCGGGCGGTGCCGCCGGCTCTGGCCGAGCAGCTGCAGGCCCGGGTGAAGGCCAGCGAAGCGCGACACAGTGGCGAAATCGTGCTGTGCGTCGAAGCCGCCTTGCCCAACAGCTACCTGTGGCGCGCGGGGCGTGAAACGCCTTTGCCCGTGGTGATACGTGAGCGCGCACTATCGTGGTTTGGCAAGCAATGTGTGTGGGATACTGAGCACAACAATGGCGTGCTCATCTATTTGCTGCTGGCTGAGCGCCGGGTCGAAATCGTGGCCGACCGGGGCATCAGCCGCCATGTGCCCGATGCCCATTGGCAAGTCGTGGTGCAGCACCTGGGCGAGTACCTGCACCGGGGCGACTTTGAAGCCGGGCTCACGCAGGCTTTGGAAGAAGTCTCTGCGCTGTTGGTCCAGCACTTCCCCCTGCAGCCCGGTGAGGCGAATCCGAACGAGCTCGCCAACCGGCTGATTTGGGCCTGAGCCCAGGGCCGGACCAGAGAAAAGACCATCGGCACCCTGATGGGTGGCAAGACCCAATACTCAGCACTTGCGCGGGTTATAACCGACAACGCCAGCGCAGCGGGTGTGAGTTGCCCATTGTGGCGCGTTTACCAGCGCAACCAACGTGTGCCGAGCAGTGCTCCTAATGCTGTGGCCAAGGCCATGCCCGCCACATACCAGACGGCGAAAAATGTCAGGCTGGTTTCCGTGCAATGCAATGAGTAAATGCTGGCCGCCAAGCTGCCCGCCAGCACACCCGCGACCGCTCCCGTGAGCACGGGGCGCGTTGGTGCCAGCTGGCGCAAGGCCCACAGCAGAGCACCGAGCACGGGCAAAGACAAGGCAGTGATGCTCACCGAGCAAACCTGCCAGGAGCCGCCCATCCATTGCGCCGTTTGAGCGCCAGAATCGGTTTGCAAAAGCTGCAACAAACCGAGGCTGAACATGGCCAATAGCGCTAGGCCAATGCCCCACAGGGTGTGACCAGCTCCCACGCCGGGCCGCGCCAAGCGAAATAAACCATACAAGCTGAAACCCATCAAGGCCGTGAGCCACAGCATTTTGGTGATGAATGCCGGGTGCACCGCCATCTGATCCATCTGTGGGTTCAGGCCAAACAAAGTGAATAACAGCACGCCACAGACCACCGCGCCCAGCACCAGTTGGCGCAGCAACTGCTGACGCACAGGTTTTTGCGGCTGCAGCGTATCGCTGGCCAGTAAGGCAATCAGGTCGTTCGTTTTCATGACTTCGCTCCCCATTTGGCCATCAGGGTTTTCAGGCCCCGGTGGATGTTCACTTTGACCGAGGCTTCGCTTTGCCCGGTTCGCTCGGCGGTCTCGGTGATCGACAAACCCATCAAGCGTGTGTGCTCGATGGCTTCGCGTTGGCGCAGCGGCAAGTCAGCCAACACAACCTCCAAGTCCTTGTGCGCATCGCTGGCTTCTTCGTCACTCTCCACTGCCAATGTCTCAGACCAGTCATCAATGTCGTCATGCAGTCCCTCGCGGCGGCCGTGGGCTCGCAAATGGTCCACCCATTTGTAGCGCGCAATCGCATACATCCAGGCCGTCAGGGGCTGGTCGCTTTGGTAGGTGTGGCGCTTTTGGTGGATCGCCATCAGGGTTTCTTGCACAAGGTCCTCGACATCACTGAGTTGGGATTGCATCCGTTTTTGCAGAAAGCGCCGCACATGGCCACTCATCAGGCTCAAGGCCCGTTGGTAACTCGCCTGATCGCCTTGCAGGGATTGCATCCATGCGGCGTGCAGCTCGGCTTCTTGGGTTTGCAGGCTTTCACTCAAGTCAGTTCGTCCAAAGGGGTGAAAAAGTTACAGATACAAAATGAAACAAATGGAATGCTTTAAGCGTAACTTTTGAGTTCTCTGGCGCGGATTACACCATGACAGCGATGGACAAGTGCCACTCGGTTCAGCCCAAAGCGGTCAACAACTCACCTTCAACCTTTCAGGAGCATTTCATGAACAAGCAACACCTCATCACCATCGCTTTGGGTTCTGCCTTTGCTGCAGCCACCTTGCTGCCCGCACACGCTGCTGGCAACCCGTTTGCCGCCAAGACCCTGGATGCGGGTTACCAAGTGGCCCAAGCCGACACCAAAGCCAAAGACGGCAAGTGCGGTGAAGGCAAGTGCGGCGGTGACAAGAAAACCACCAAGGCCAAAGATGGCAAGTGCGGCGAAGCCAAGTGCGGCGCTGACAAGAAAGCCAAGGATGGCTCTTGCGGTGGCGACAAGAAAAAAGACGCCTCTTGCGGCGCCAAGAAATCTTGATGCAAGACTGAAGCAGTCACCGGATGCTGTGCACACCACGATGTGCTTGGTGTTCGCTGACGCCACACCGATACAAGGCGATGGACATGGTGCTTACAACTTTCAATCCAGCCGGTCTGGGCTTTCGCCGTGAGTTGATTCCGGCATTGCAGCAAGCCGTGCCGCCAGAGATCGGATTTTTCGAAATCGCCCCAGAAAACTGGGCCGGTATGGGCGGTCGTTCTGCGCACATGTTGCGTGCCTTCACCGAACGCTACCCCTTTGTGTGTCACGGCCTGTCGCTGTCATTGGGCGGGCCTGGTGCACTCGACGAAACCTTGCTGCGCCGAACGCGAGACTTCATGCGCATGCATGGCATCACCCTCTTTACCGAACACCTGTCATGGTGCGCTGACGACAGCCACCTGTACGACCTGCTGCCGATTCCCATGACCGAAGAAGCCGTGCGCTACACCGCCGAGCGCATCGCCCGCGCACAAGACATTCTGGGCATGCAAATCGGCGTGGAAAACGCCTCCACCTACATCGCGCCGCCGGGTGCTGAAATGACCGAGCCCGAATTTGTGCGGGCCGTGGTTGAGCGGGCCGATTGCTTGCTGCACTTGGATGTGAACAACATCTACGTCAACAGCCGCAACTTCGGCTTTGACCCACACGCCTATCTGGCGCAGCTGCCGCTGGAGCGCACTTGTTATGTGCATGTGGCCGGGCACTATGTCGAAGACGATGGCCTGGTCATTGACACCCATGGCAGCGACGTGATCGATCCGGTCTGGCAACTGCTGCAAGCCGCTTACCAGCGCATGAGCCATCCGGTGCCCACCTGCTTAGAGCGCGACTTCAACATCCCCGATCTGCCAATCCTCGCCCAAGAGGTGGCGCACATTGCGCACTTGCAGCACCAAGCTTTTGGTGACCCATCTGCTGCGCAAGCCCAAGCCGCAAAACAGCAGGTGGCGTGATGCTGGCCTTCCAAAAATTCCAACACCAGATGGCCGCGCACCTGCGCGACCCGCACCACACGCGCCGCCCACCGGGCGTGCCCAAGCGACGCATGGACGTGTACAACGAACTGCTGTTCAACAACGTTTGTGGATTTCTGGACAGCTGCTTTCCGGTCAGCCGCCAACTGCTGGGCGAGGCCCGTTGGCGCAGGCTGTGCCGCACTTTTTACCGCGACTGGCCTTCGCACACGCCTTGGTTTCGCGAGATCCCGCGCGAGTTTGTGCGCTACCTGAGTGAGCACCACATCGCCCAGCCCTTGCCACGTTGGCTGGCCGATCTGGCGCGTTATGAATGGGCCGAACTGGCGGTGGATGTGATGGACGTTCCGCCTCCCGCGCACGACCCGCAGGGCGACATGATGCATGCGAGGGTGTGCCTCAACCCCGCGCGGGTGGATGTGGTCAGCCCCTGGCCCGTGCACCGCATTGGCCCCGACTGGCAGCCGCGCCAAGCAGAGCCCACATTTTTGGTGGTGTTTCGCGATGCGCAACTCGATGTGCAGTTTGCCGAAATCAACGCCGTCACGGCCCATGTACTCAGCTTGCTGGACCAAGGCCTGACTGGACAACAAGCTTTGGCGCAACTCGCAACCGACATGAACCACCCCGACCCGCAAGCCTTGCAAGGCTTTGGACAACAACTCCTCATCAGCCTGCGCGAGCAAGGCGTCTTACTGGGCACACGCACATGAACAACACCCTCCTACTCGCCCGACGTGGCATTCACGCAGTCGACCATGTTGGCTTGTGGATCGGCCTGCTGAGTTTGCGGCTGATCTTGGCCTGGGAATATGGCGAAGCTGGTTTTGAAAAGCTGCACGGCAGCAACTGGTTTGCCGACATCCAAGATCAATTTCCTTGGCCTTTCAAGCTGATCCCCGCTGACCTCAACTGGGCTTTGGCCACAGGCTTTGAGATCGTGGGTGCCATCGCCTTGGTCATCGGATTGGGCACGCGCTTTTTCTCGGCTTCGTTGATCGTGCTCACCGTGGTGGCCATGCTCAGCGTGCACTGGCCCGAGTCGTGGTCCAGCCTGAGTGAGTTGCTCAAGGGCTATGCGCTGACCAACGAAGGCTTTGGCAATTTCAAGCTCCCCGTGATCTACATCGCCATGCTGCTGCCGCTGGTGCTGATGGGGCCGGGGCGTTTGTCGATGGATGCCCTCATCCATCATCGGGTTGTGAAATCCAGTCATTGAATCGTCTACAGTTTGGGCCGACAGTCTTCCTGCGCTGACATTTTTTCATCTCAAGTTATGCATTCCACTCCATTTGCCATTTCCCATCCGTCTTTGGGTCTGAACCGCCGCCAAGCCTTCGCCGCCGCAGCTGCCTTGGTCGCCCCCGCTTGGGCACAGGCGCAAAAGGCCGATTGGCCTGACATCGAGCGCGCCGCACGAGGCCAGACGGTGTACTTCAACGCCTGGGCCGGCAGCGAGCGCATCAACGCCTACTTGCAATGGGCAGCGGCTGAGTTGCAGCGCGACTTTGGCGTCAAGCTGCAGCACGTCAAGATCAGCGATGCGGCCGATGTGGTCAAACGCATTCGCGCCGAAAAGCAAGCTGGCCGCAAAGACACCGAAGGCACGGTGGACCTGGTCTGGATCAACGGCGAGAACTTCGCTGCAATGAAGCGCGATGGTTTGTTGTCTGCGCCCTTCGCACAAGCCTTGCCCAACTTCCAGTGGGTAGACACCGTGGGCAAGCCCACCACGCTGGTCGATTTTTCGGTGCCCACCGATGGTCTCGAATCGCCCTGGGGCATGGCCCAGCTCACGTTTTTTGCCGATGCTCAGCGGCTGGCCAAACCACCACAAAACATGGCCGAGTTGCTGGCCTTGGCCCGCAGCCAACCCGGGCGCATCACCTACCCGCGCCCGCCCAACTTTCATGGCACCACCTTCGTCAAGCAGGCCTTGATCGAGCACGCGCCAGACGTGAAAGCGTTGGCCCAGCCTGTGACGCCTGCGGCTTTGGCGGCGCAAGCCGCGCCGCTGTGGCGCTTTTTGGATGCGTTGCACCCGCATTTGTGGCGCGGCGGCAAACAGTTCCCGCAAAACTCGGCCGCCGTGCGCCAGATGATGGCCGATGGTGAGTTGGTGATGGCCTTGACGTTCAACCCCAATGAAGCGGCCAACGAGATCGCCGCCAAACGCCTGCCCGCCACGGTGCAGAGCTGGCAGTTCGCCAAGGGCACGATTGGCAACACGCACTTTGTGGCCATTCCGTACAACGCGCCCAGCAAAGCGGGTGCGCAGCTGGTCGCCAACTTTTTACTGTCGCCAGCTGCGCAAGCGCGCAAGGCCGACATCGATGTCTGGGGCGACCCGACGGTGTTGGATGTAGCCCGTTTGCCTGCGGCTGAGCGTGCGCGTTTTCAGTCGGCTTCACGTCCCGGGCAAGTGACTGCGACCGCACCCGTGTTGCCCGAGCCGCATGCGTCCTGGGTCGATGCGCTCGAAAAAGAGTGGACCCGCCGTTACGGCGTGTGAGCTTCTTGCCCGCCTTTTTGCTGGCCTTGATCGCTGCCGTGCCCATGGGCTGGGCGCTGTGGTCGGCCGCTTCGCAAGCGCTGGACGTCAGCGCTTGGCAGGCCTTGTGGGCCGATCCGCAAACGCTGCGTGCTTGGGGCATGACGCTGTGGACCGGATTGGCCTCCACGTTGCTGGTGTGGTGGACCGTGGCGCGTTTGTTGGCCCATGGTTTCATTCGGCAGCAATTGGCCCGCTGGCTCACCCATGTGCCTGCCTTGCTGGCCACGCCGCACGCGGCCATGGCCATTGGCTTGGTGTTGTGGCTCTCGCCCAGTGGCTGGGCTTTGCGCCTGGTGTCGCCGGGCCTGTCGGGTTTTGATGCGCCGCCGCCTTGGTTGACCACACAAGACCCGTGGGGCTTGGGATTGATATTGGCGCTGTGGCTCAAGGAAGTGCCGTTTTTGCTGTGGGTTGCGGCCACGCAACTGCAACGCGAAGACCTGCGCCGACGATGGCAGGCCGAATTTGCACTGGCCCAAACTTTGGGCCACACGCCCGCCACCGCCTTTGCCCAAGTGGTCTGGCCGCAGCTGGCACCGCGCTTGCGCTGGCCGCTGCTGGCGGTGTTGGCCTATGGCCTCACGGTGGTGGACATGGCGCTCATCATTGGCCCTGCGACGCCACCCACTTTGGCGGTGCTGGCCTGGCAATGGCTGGGTGATGCCGATGCGGCCATGCAGGCGCAAGGTGCGGCAGCGGCGGGTTGTCTCACGGTGAGTGTGGCCATCTTGGCTGCGGTGACCGTCATGGTGCTGCGCGCATGGGCGCGTCTGCGCAGAAGCACGAGTAGCCCCCTGTTGTTCCAGGGTCAGGCGCCCTGGGTGGGCTTGGCCATCGGTGGGGCATATCTGGCCGTTTGGTGGGCCTTGGCGGTGGGCAGTGTGTCGGGCGTCTGGCCTTTTCCGCAGCTTTGGCCATCGCTGTGGACGGGTGATGCCTGGGCGCAAGTGATCGCCAGTGCCCCCACGGTGTGGACCACCTTGGGTTTGGCGGCGGCCTCGGCCAGTGTGTGCCTGGTTTGGTCGGTGGCCTGGCTGGAGCTGACACCGCGCCGCTGGCAACAGGCTTTGCGGCCTTGGTGGTTGCTGCCGCTGGTGTTGCCCTCGGTGCTGTGGGTGGTGGGCCTCTACAGCGTGGCGCTGCAGTGGCGACTGGAGGGGCAGTGGCTGGGCCTGCTTTTGGCGCATGCGGTCATGGTGCTGCCCTATGTGCTGCTGGCCTTGGAGCCCGCCTATTTGGCGGTCGATCCGCGCCAATCGGCTGTGGTGGCCAGCTTGGGTCAGGGCCGATGGACTGATTTGCTGCGCATCAAATGGCCGCTGCTCAAACGCGCCAACGCATCGGCTTGGGCGGTGGGTTTTGCGGTCAGTGTGGCGCAGTATTTGCCCACCTTGTATGTGGGGGCGGGGCGCTTTGCCACGGTGACCACCGAGGCCGTGACGCTGGCGTCTGGCGCGCAGCGCTCGCTCATGAGCGCTTATGCGGCTTTGCAGATGCTCTTGCCCGTGTTGGCCTTTGCTTTGGCCGCTTACTTGGGCAGGCCACGCCAATTTGAGAAGATCGGGTCGATGAAAGACAACACATGAACGCGGGACTTCAGATCGACATCGAACGCTTGGGCACGGCGGCGCAGACCTTGGTGCAAGACCTGCACCTTCATGTGCCTGCAGGCGAGATCCTCACGCTCATGGGGCCGAGTGGTTGCGGCAAAAGCTCGGTGCTGGCCGCCACTGCGGGCACGTTGGCCAGCGTGTCCGAAGGTTTGCAGCCTTTGCAGTTTGACGGCCGCGTGCAGCTGAACGGCCGTGACCTCACCACTTTGCCCACGCACCTGCGCGGTGTCGGCTTGGTGTTTCAGGATGCTTTGCTGTTTGCCCACATGACGGTGGCCGAAAACCTGCTGTTTGCGGTGCCCCGCGCCTTGCCGCTTGCGCAGCGCCAGGTGCGTGTGCAGCAAGCGCTGCAAGAAGCCGAGCTGAGCGGCATGGGCGAGCGTGATCCTTCTACCTTGTCGGGTGGGCAACGCGCCCGCGTCGCGCTCATGCGGGCGCTGCTGGCCGAGCCGCAAGCGCTGCTGCTCGATGAGCCGTTCTCCAAACTCGACACCGCCTTGCGCGCCCAGTTGCGCCCGTGGGTGTTTGCGCATGTGCGCGAGCGGCGCATCCCGGTGGTGCTGGTCACGCACGACGAACAAGACGTGGCGGACCCGCAGCGCGTGGTGCACTTGCGTGCAACCGAAGAAAGCCCAACGCATGTTTGACCGCCACGCCCAAACCCTCTTGCGCCCCGCGCTGAACGCTGCCGCACGCGGCTTGGTGCGCGCAGGCATCAGCGCCGACGCGCTGACCTGGCTGGGCTTTGCCATCGGTATGGTCGCCGCCGTGGCCATTGCGCTGCAAGCGTGGTGGTGGGGTTTGGCGCTGCTGCTGGCCTCGCGCTTGCTCGACGGCCTGGACGGCAGCGTGGCCCGCCTGACCCAGCCAACCGACGCGGGCGGCTTCTTGGACATCGCACTCGACTTCGTGTTTTATGCCGCCATTCCCCTGGCCTTTGCGGTGGCCAACCCCGCCACCAACGCACTGCCCGCCGCAGCCCTGCTGGCCAGCTTCATCGGCACCGGCAGCAGCTTTTTGGCCTTCGCCGCACTGGCCGAAAAACGCGGCCTGACGGACACCGCTTTGCCGGGCAAAAGTTTTTACTTTTTAGGGGGCCTCACCGAAGCCACCGAGACCATCATGGTGTTTGCCGCCATGTGCATCTGGCCTGAACACTTTGCGGTGTTGGCTTATGGGTTTGCGGGGTTGTGTTTGGTGACGACTGGGATGCGGGTTTGGTGGGGGTATCGGCGGTTGGGGTGAAGTTACGCTGTAACTTAGCCCCTAACGTCAGGGTTCAACGAGCCCCAGCGATTGACTCAACGCAAGTCAAAGCGGCTGATCGAGGGCTTCGT
>JANQXJ010000036.1 GCA_030729445.1 Limnohabitans sp.
TGGGTGCGGTGGACGAGCAAATCGCCAAAGAAGCCAAGAAGGCCTTTGACAAGCAGGGTCTGAAGATTGAACTGGGCGTGAAAGTCGGCGAAATCGTCAACGGCAAGAAGGGCGTCACCGTCAATTACACCAACGCCAAGGGCGAAGCCGTGAAGCTGGACGCCGACAAGCTGATCATCTCGATCGGCCGTGTGCCCAACACCATTGGCTTGAACACCGAAGCCGTGGGCCTGCAGCTGGACGAGCGCGGCGCCGTGGTGGTGGACGCCGACTGCAAAACCAACTTGCCTGGCGTGTGGGCGGTGGGTGATGTGGTGCGCGGCCCCATGCTGGCGCACAAGGCGGAAGAAGAGGGCGTGGCGGTGGCCGAGCGCATTGCGGGCCAACACGGGCACGTCAACTTCAACACGATCCCTTGGGTCATTTACACCAGCCCCGAAATCGCTTGGGTGGGCCGCACCGAGCAGCAGCTCAAGGCCGACGGCGTGGCGTACAAGGCGGGCTCGTTCCCGTTCCTGGCCAACGGACGAGCTCGCGCCTTGGGCGACACGACCGGCATGGTGAAGATGCTGGCCGATGCGACCACCGACGAAATCTTGGGCGTGCACATCGTGGGCCCACAAGCCTCTGAGCTGATCGCCGAGGCCGTGGTGGCCATGGAATTCCGCGCCAGCGCCGAAGACATTGCCCGCATCTGCCACGCGCACCCCAGCTTGAGCGAGTCCACCAAAGAGGCCGCTCTGGCCGTGGACAAGCGCAGCTTGAACTTCTAAGACCTTGACGCACCCGGCACTGCAGCGCCGGGTGAGTTGGGTTAAAGTTCCGCATCCCTGAAAACCCGGGCCTGGTCCCGGGTTTTGTTATTGAATTGAAGAGCAAGCCACCCATGTCCGTTCGTGAAGTTTACGAAGAAGAACTCCAAAAACGGGGCTACCAAAGCGACCCCGCACAATTGCGGGCCATCGAGGCGCTGGAGCGCTGCGCCAGCGAATGGGCGGCGTACAAGTCCAAGCGTTCGGGCCTGCTGGCCAAGTTCATGAGCCGCCCGGAGATTCCCAAGGGCGTGTACATGTTTGGCGGTGTGGGGCGCGGCAAAAGTTTTTTGATGGACTGCTTTTTTGCGGCCGTGCCCATCGAGCGCAAAACCCGTCTGCACTTTCACGAATTCATGCGCGAGGTGCACCGCGAACTGTCCGTGATCCAAGGCACCGTCAACCCGCTTGATGAGCTGGGCAAACGCATGGCCAAGCGTTACCAGTTGATTTGCTTTGACGAGTTCCATGTGGCCGACATCACCGACGCGATGATCTTGCACCGCTTGCTTGTGGCGCTGTTCGACAACGGTGTGGGCTTTGTCACCACCTCCAACTTCGAGCCCGATGGCCTGTACCCCGACGGTCTGCACCGCGACCGTATATTGCCTGCCATCGCGTTGCTGAACCAGCGCATGCAGGTGCTCAATGTGGACAACGGCACCGACTACCGCCGCCGCACACTGGAGATGGTCAAGCTCTACCACTCGCCTTTGGGCGAGCAGGCCGATGCCGAGATGAATGACGCCTTCAACCGTCTGGCCACCGGGCCGGACGAAGACCCGGTGCTGCACATCGAAGCGCGTGAAATCAACGCCAAACGCCGTGCCGGTGATGTGGTCTGGTTCGACTTTCGTGCCATTTGTGGCGGACCGCGCTCGCAAAACGACTACCTCGAAATCGCCACCCAGTACCACACCGTGCTGCTGAGCAACGTGCCCCACATGCCTGTGAGCATGGCGTCGGAGGCGCGGCGCTTCACCTGGTTGATCGACGTGCTGTACGACCGCCGGGTCAAGCTCATCATGTCAGCCGCCGTGCCGCCCGAAGGGCTGTACACCTCGGGCCCCATGTCGCACGAGTTTCCACGCACGGTCTCGCGCCTGCACGAAATGCAGTCGAGCGAGTTCCTGGCGCTGGAGCACCGCACTGTGGACACGCACCTCACATGACACGTGGACTTGTGAACGTGTGTTTTGGACTGGCCTTGAGTCTCTTGGCGGGCTGGAGCGTTCAAGCCCAAATCGTCCAGGAGCCTTCTGTTTCTGGGGTCGCGCCATCGGGCGGGGCAGCCACCACAGCCACACCATCGGAAATACGCCCATCAAGTCAGGGCCTGGCCGCCAAACAAGTCGATCTGTCCGAGGCCATTGCCCGCCAACGGCAGGCACTGGTGGCCCAACGCAATGCCATCACGCAAGCCGAAGCGGCGCAGCAGTCCGCGTGCTGGCAAAAGTTTGCCGTGAATGCTTGTTTGACTGAGGCGCGTCGCGCCCGCAGGCAAGCACTGGAGCCTCTGAGGCAGCAGGAGCTGGCCCTGAACGCCCAAGAGCGCTTGTGGCGCACCGAGCAGCGCGAGAGGCGACTGCAGGGCAAACAAACCGAAGGCCGGGACACACCATGAGCGTGGACAAGCCCAGCGATGCGAACCCAAGCGCTGCGATGGATTTGCACTCCCCACAGCGCCAGCTGATCGAGTGGCAAATCGAGCACGCCGACCTGGACGCGCTGATTGACCAAGCCGCAGCAGCGCCTGGGCACCTGGACGAGTTGCGCCTGCGCCGCATGAAAAAGCGACGCCTGGCCTTGCGAGACCAGATGGCCAGCCTGCAAGCGCAGTTGGCGCCCAAGGAGCCCGCTTGAATTTGCTCGACCAGCGGGTGGCCGAAACCCTGTCCATTCACGGGGTGCTCGCTCAAAAGGTGCCCGGTTTTCAGCCCCGGCAAGGCCAGACCGACATGGCCATGGCCGTGAGCCGCACGGTGCATGATGGCGGCCAGCTGGTGGTGGAGGCGGGCACAGGCACGGGCAAAACCTATGCTTACCTGGTGCCGGTTTTGCTCAGCGGCCAGCGGGCGCTGGTGTCCACTGCCACCAAGGCACTGCAAGACCAATTGTTTTCACGCGACATCCCGCGCCTGGTCGAGGTGCTGGGTTTGCCCATTCGTGTGGCCTTGCTCAAGGGTCGATCCAACTACCTGTGCTTGCACCGCATGGAGCAAGCCCGGCACAGCCCCGAGTCGGCCCAGCCTGGAGCACAAAAGGCCTTGGCCAAGATCGAGACTTGGGCGCAGTCCACCCGCACGGGCGACATGGCCGAGCTGACCGGCCTGGACGAGCGCTCTTCTTTGTGGCCACTGGTCACCTCCACCCGCGACAACTGCCTGGGATCGACTTGCCCGCGCTACCGTGCTTGCCATGTGAACCTGGCCCGCAAAGAAGCCATGGCCTCGGATGTGGTGGTCATCAACCACCATTTGTTTTTTGCCGATCTGTCGGTGCGCGAGTCGGGTGTAGCCGAGTTGCTGCCCACGGTGCGGGTGACCGTGTTCGACGAGGCCCACCAGCTCAACGAGATCGGGGTCAACTTTTTGGGCAAGCAACTGTCCACAGTGCAATTGCACGAGTTGGTGCGCGATGTGTTGGCCACAGGTTTGCAATTGGCGCGAGGTCTCGTCGATTGGCAGGCCCTGAGCGCAGGCCTTGAAAAAGCCGCCCGCGATTGGCGACTGGCCGCTGGCATGCACCGCGGCTCGGTGCGCTTGCGCTGGAGCGAGCAACACCCCGAGGGTGTGGAGCCCAGCGAATGGGACGCGGCTTTGCAGGCGGTGACTCAGGCGCTGGCCCATTTGCAAAATGGCCTGGACATGGTCAGCGAGCTGGCCCCGGATTTTCAACGCTTGGGCGACCGCACCCGGGAACTGTTGCAGCGAGCGGCCTTGTTTGCCGACACCCCCAACCCCGAGGGCGTGCGCTGGGCCGAGGTCAGTGCGCAGCTGCGCCTGATCGAGTCGCCTCTGGACATTGCACAGGCCTTTTCTGCCTTGACCCGTCCGGTTTCAGCTGTGCCACCCGAAGATGCCGACTCAGGCGCTGCCCTGGGCCCAGATGTCGATCCCGATTCGATCGAGGCCTTGATGGCCGGAGATCCACGACGCGCGGTGAGCGACGCCATGGCAGGGCCAGCGGGTGGCGTGGGCCAGCGGGCCTGGATTTTCACCTCCGCCACTTTGGGCGATGAGCCGAGTTTGCGCTGGTTCACCGAGCCTTGTGGCCTGAGCTCGGCCGAAGTCATGCAGGTGGACAGCCCTTTTGACTATGCCCAGCAATCGGCCTTGTATGTGCCGCCTCACCTGCCGCGACCGGGTGACCCGGCTCATGCCCGACAGGTGGCCGCTTTGGTGCTTGAGGCGCTGACTATTTTGGGAGGCCGAACGCTGGTGTTGACCACCACCTTGAACGCCATGCGCAGCATTGGCGAGCAGCTGCAAGCGCAGTGCGAAGGTGGTGTCGAGGTACTGGTGCAGGGCCAAAGCCCCAAGCGCCGTTTGATGGAACGCTTTCGCGAAGGCGGCGGATTGGGCGATGCGCAGGGCCGCTCGGGTTGTGTTTTGGTGGCTTCGGCCTCATTTTGGGAAGGTTTTGATGTGCCAGGCGACGCATTGCAGCTGGTGGTCATTGACAAGCTGCCGTTTCCGCCGCCGGGTGACCCGCTGTTCGAGGCACGCAGCCAGCGCATCACGCAGCAGGGCAAAAGCGCATTTGCCGACCACGCTTTGCCCGAGGCGGCGGTGTCACTCAAACAAGGGGCGGGGCGATTGATCAGAAGCGAAACCGATCGTGGGATTTTGGTGGTCTGTGACAACCGGCTCAGCACCATGTCCTATGGTCGACGCCTGGTGCGGGGCTTGCCCGACATGCGCCGCTTGGAAGACCATGCGGCTTTTTTGCATGCGCTGCGTCAGCTCACCACAGTCGCCACCAACTGTTTGCCTTAACCTTGCCTTCCGGTTTTAGATAGGCCGATTCAGGAAAGTTTGTGGCTAACACACGCTTGGCATCGTCGCGCAGTGTGCTCATACCCATGGCGTCGTAAGAAGTGACCAAAATCGCCAGCGCTTCCTCAAGGGCGGGCACATTTTGGTAATCGGCAATCGCCTGCTGCGCCCGGTTGATAGCGGCCACATGCGCCCCCCGGCTGGCGTAGTACCGGGCCACATGCACTTCATAGGCGGCCAGCGAGTTGACGATGTGTGTCATGCGCTGGCGTGCATCGGCGCTGTATTTGGACTCTGGAAAGCGTGTGCTCAGCTCGCGAAACGCTTCAAACGAGTCTTTGGCGGCCTTTTGATCGCGCTCCGACAGGTCTTGCCGTGTGAGGAACGAGAACATGCCCAGGTTGTCGTTGAAGTTGACCAGACCTTTGAGGTAGAGCGCGTAGTCAATGGCTGGGCTGGTGGGGTGCAGGCGGATGAAGCGGTCCAGCGTGGCCACGGCCTGGATTTTGTCGCCAGTTTTGTACTGGGCAAATGCCTTGTCTAGCTGGGCTTGCTGGGCCAGCGCGGTGCCAGCTGCGCGGCCTTCAAGTTTTTCGTAGTAAGAAATGGCCTTGTCCCAGGCTCCGGCCTTGGCCTCATCACCGGCTTCACTGTAGATTTTTTCAGGGGTCCAACCCGCCGTGGGATCCTTAGGGGTGTTCGCACAGCCGCTCAGAAGGAGTCCTGTGGCCAAAACCAAGCCGACTGGAACCATCGATAATCTGAAGCTTTGCATCTGTGTCACCTTGATTGTTGAACCCATTGATTATATCGACCGACCCCGAAATGAATGACCCCGGCGAGCTGCCGGAAGATGCCGAGCCCCAGCTGGAATCGTCGCAAGAAGAGGTGCGCATGGCCGCAGTCCCGGTGGCCATGCATGGTCAGCGACTCGATCGGGTGTTGGCGCAGCTGGTGCCGGAGTTTTCACGCAGTTATTTGCAGCAACTCATTGAGCAGGGCGAAGCGCTCATCGATGGCCGTGTCACCACCAAGGTGTCGGCCAAGGTACGGCTGGGGCACCAGCTGCAAATCACCTTGCGGGCCACGCCACAGTCTCAGGCCTTTGTGCCCGAAGCCATGCTCATTGACGTGGTGTATGAAGACGAGCACCTGCGCGTGATCCACAAACCGGCGGGTCTGGTGGTGCATCCGGCCCCTGGCAACTGGCGCGGCACCTTACTCAATGGTTTGTTGGCGCTCGACCCCAAAGCCAGCGAAGTGCCTCGTGCGGGCATTGTGCACCGACTGGACAAAGACACCAGTGGCTTGATGGTGGTGGCCCGCACGCGCCAGGCCATGGACGCGCTGGTGTCTCAAATTGCGGCGCGTGATGTGCACCGCCAGTACCTGGCCTTGGCGCACAAAAACTGGAGCGGTGCATCACCGCGCACACTCGAAGCCGCCATTGGCCGAGACCCAGCCAACCGCCTGCGCATGGCCGTGGTGGACCTGAGCCATCAGTCGGGCAAAACGGCGGCCACCACCTTCGATTTGTTGGCCCAAGGCGAGCAATGCTGCCTGGTCCAATGCACCTTGCACACCGGGCGTACGCACCAAATCCGGGTGCACATGGCGCACCTGGGGCACCCTTTGTTGGGGGATGCCGTCTATGGCGGTTTGCCCTTGGGCGGCATGAGTCGCCAAGCCTTGCATGCCTGGCGACTGGCTTTTGAGCACCCCATCACCGGAGAGCCCATCGATCTGAGATTGGATTGGCCCGAGGACATGGCCCAGGCCCTGCAAAATTTGGGCCTCAGTTACAATCTGTCCCCTTGAAGCGACGCTGAAGCCCTTTGGGCCGAGCCCAGTTCTGGGGCTCTTTTTCAGTGAACAGTTTCATTTCGACACGCCGTGAGGCGTTTTGCCACCACGCCGTGAGGCGTTTTTTTCCGAAAGACCGACACCATGAATACGGCGCAAGCCAAGCGTGTCCTGGAAACGGCCCTGCTGACCGCGGGCCAGCCATTGTCATTGCGCGACCTGCGCGTGCTGTTTGACGATGCGCTCGGGGCTGACACCCTGCGGCTGATGCTGCAAGAACTCGAATTGGAATGGGCGGGCAAAGGCCTGGAGCTGACCCACGTCGCCAGTGGCTGGCGTTTTCAGAGCCGACCTGAGATGCGGACCTATCTGGACCGCCTGCATCCTGAAAAGCCCCCGAAATACACCCGCGCCGTGCTGGAAACGCTGGCCATCATCGCCTACCGCCAACCGGTCACCCGGGGCGATATGGAAGACATCCGTGGCGTGACCATCGGTTCACAAATCATCAAACAACTCGAAGACCGTGGTTGGGTCGAGGTCATTGGCCACCGCGAAACCGTGGGTCGCCCCAGCCTGTTTGCCACCACTCGCCAGTTTTTGGACGATCTGGGCCTGGCTTCGCTGGACCAGTTGCCTTTGCTGTCCCAGGTCGATTCGCCCATGTCGGCCTTGGCAGGCATGCTGGACGAGTCGCCTGCACAAGGGAGCTTGTCGCTCGAGGAAGCCCTGGCCGAGGCGGCCGAGTTGACGATGGCAGACCAGCCCAGCGCAGCCGCGCTTGTTGACGATGCCCCCATCGCTGCCCAGAACACTCTGAACGGTGATCAAGATACCGACCAGTTCAATCCCGCATCCAGCGACCCGCTCGTTGAGCCATCTTCCGACGCCGATCTGCCTGACGCAGCCTCTGCCAACCCCGGCCTCGGCCAAGAAAACACCCCCACATGAACGATTCCTCCTCCAATGCACAGGGCCAGCGCCCTGGCGTGTACGCCGCCCGCAAGTCCGGCGCTCCCGCAGTGCCATCAACGCCCGCTACGCCCTACAAGGCGATCGACCTGGCCGCTGTGGTTTCTGGCCAATTCGATGACGAGGATGCTGCTGAAGAGGTGGCGCAGGATTTGGGCAAACGCGTGCTCGCGCCCCAGATCGATTCACCCAAATTGCACAAGGTGCTGGCCCAGGCCGGTATGGGCTCGCGCTTGGAGATGGAAAAACTCATCACCGAAGGCCGCATCGCCGTGAACAACGAGCCCGCCCATGTGGGCCAGCGCGTGCAATACGGTGACCAAATCAAGGTCGACGGCAAGCCGATCCGCATCCGCATCGACCCGCCGCCCGCCCGTGTGATCGCTTACCACAAGCCCGCAGGCGAGATCGTCAGCCACGATGATCCGCAAAACCGTCCCTCGGTGTTTCGCAAGCTGCCGCGCCTGCAAAACGGCAAATGGCAGTCGGTGGGCCGTCTGGACCTGAACACCGAAGGCTTGCTGCTGTTCACCAGCTCGGGCGAGCTGGCCAACCAACTCATGCACCCGCGTTTTGGTCTGGAGCGCGAGTACGCCGTGCGTGTGCTGGGGGCTCTGAGCAAGGATGAGAAGCAAAAGCTGCTGGACGGCGTGATGCTGGACGACGGACCGGCCCAGTTCGGCTCGATCGAAGACGGCGGCGGCGAGGGCTCCAACTGCTGGTACCGCGTCACCATCTCCGAAGGCCGCAACCGCGAGGTGCGCCGCATGATGGAAGCCGTGGGCCATGCGGTCAGCCGCCTGATCCGCATTCGCTATGGTGCCATGGTGCTGCCACACGGCTTGCGCCGAGGTGCCTGGCTGGAGCTGGACGAGTCCGACATCCGTTCTTTGATGCGTGCGGCCGGCACCAGCGAGCGTCCCCGCCCGGTGTCCGAGCACCCGGTGCGAACCAACCGCAACGACCGCCGTCCCCGCACGGGTGGGCAAGGCAGGGCGGGCAGCGCCGTGCCACGCGCCAAACCCGCGGCCAAACCCAACCAG
>JANQXJ010000037.1 GCA_030729445.1 Limnohabitans sp.
TGGTAGACGGGTCGCGTTAAGCCTTACCTGCGCCTGCGTTGGCGGCTGCCAGCGCTGCTGGGCAACAGCACCAATTTATTTTTGGCCAGTGCCTGGTGAGCAGCGATCGAATCCAAGCTGTATCACATCCCCTCCGTCGCCGCGTACCATGAAGCCATGGGCATCTTGAACAAAGACAACGCCGCGATCTTCAAGAAACTGAACTGCAATCAGCTTGAAGGGTACGTGGATAACGCAAAAAACGCGACGATCTGAGCCTCAGCGCTGACCTCATGAGAAACGGCCCAGGGAATGATCTCTGGGCCGTTTTGTATGGAGTCGCTTCAAAGCTGCGGCCATATGGGCATAAGATGTACCCCAATGCAGCACTCTCAGCTTGGATAATTAAACAACTTTTCATTTTGGGTGGCGCAGGTCGTGGCCCCCACACGGCGGTCGCTGGCAACTCACCCCAAGCTGCTGACCCCCTCGTGGATTTCAAAGCGTTGCCGCAGGCCGATTGGTGGGCGGCGGTTGCGGTGGTGTGCTGACAGGGCACCAGGCTGAAGTTCGCGGGCTCACCCGCCACGTTTCGCGAAGTGGACAACGGCAATTTGCTGGCCGCTGTTGGGTTGAAAACGCCGAAATCTTAAAGGCTTGAACCTGTTGGCCCAAAGCACTTTGGAGTGTTGGGGGGAATGTCAGGATTCGATGCTGTGTGGCGTCTTGAGTTCGCCCAGCCAGTCGGCCAACTCGGTCGCGACCGGCTTGCCATGCTCGGCCAGAAACGCGAGGAGTCGCGCAGGGGTCATCGACACCACCCGCTCCTCAGGAAATCTCAGGGCATCGATTTTGCTGAGCGCCACATCCACATCACCGACGGTGTAGTGCACGTGTGAATCACTCGACAGCACCACTTTCCAGTCCAGGCGCATCACCGTCTCAAGGATTTCAACGCAATGGGGCTCACTGCCCAGACGCGAACTGACGAACGATGAATTGTTGATCTCGATGAGCACGTTGTTGTCCCGTGCAGCGCGCACCACCTCTTCGATGTGGATCGGGTAGTTGGGGTTGCCCGTGTGCCCCAAGATCTGAATCAAACCGGATTCCATGGCGGCGATCATGGCGGCGGTGTGGGTGTTTCGGTCGCTGGGGGGAAACACAGGCTCATGGAAACTCGCGATCCCAAAATCCATAAAGCCCATCAGGGTCGCGTTCACATCGAGAACGCGGGCGCTCGGCAAGATGTTCGCTTCGATGCCCCGCAACATCGCCACACCGTACTTGACCCTGGGCAGCACCCGCATATTGCCGAAGTGCCACGGGTGGGGCGAGTCGGGCATCTCGGGGCCATGGTCGGTGATGCTGAACAGCTGAAGCCCTTTGGCTGCGGCCTCTTTGAAATACTCATCGACCGTCGAAAACGCATGTGTGCTCGCGACCGTGTGGGCGTGGGTATCGGTCAAATGGCGCATCACCTCTCCTGTGGTTAATCCAAGAGTGTAAGCAAGCGTTGTTGCAAAGGTTTGACAGCAGCCACTCCGTAATGCTCGGCTGCTCGCTTTGCATGTGCAGCTAAACCCAAGTGCCTGAAGCCGCGATCTTGTTGTCCACCAGGACCCGCAGCCTCCCCAACCGCTTGGGCAAAATCACCAACGTGTTTTTGGCCGGTACCGAATAGCCGTCGATGGCGTCCAAACTGTTGCATATCCCCACGGTGTCGCTGTACCAAGAAGTCATGACCAAAGGCCCAAGATGCGATGCTCAGATCGTTTTTATGGACCAGCTTGGGTAAATTGGCATTTAACATCCACGCTTGGAATGCTCTGCGCTGTACAGCAGGCAATTGGTCAGAAAGGCCCCTTCATGTCCACCCCCTTTGACTTACCATTTGACGGCGCGATCAGTCGATTTTGCGAGGAAACCGCTCCGGCGGATATTCGTGCTGCGATTCGCAACGGCAAAAAGCGCGACATATTGACGCAGGAATATCCCTATCGGACTTGGATGGACAAGGACGACTTTCTGGCACAGATGGCGCCATTGCAGATTGAACTCGTCAAGCTGCAAAGTCACCTCCGCAACTCGGGTCAGCGTCTGTGTTTGGTGTTTGAGGGGCGTGATGCGGCGGGCAAGGGCGGCGCAATTTCGTGGCTGACACAAAACCTCAACCCGCGCAGTGCCAGAGTTGTTGCCTTGCCCAAACCATCCGACCGCCAAGCCACGCAGTGGTATTTTCAGCGCTACGTTGAGTGCTTGCCTGCGGCTGGAGAGATGACGATTTTTGACCGCAGTTGGTACAACCGGGGCGTTGTCGAGCCGGTGTTTGACTTTTGCACCCCGGACCAACGGGCTGCTTTTTTCAGACAATTACCCCACTTTGAAAATACCTTGGTGGACGAAGGGATCGTGCTGGTCAAGTTCTGGCTCGAAGTGGGTCGGGCGGAGCAGCTGCGCCGCCTGATGGCCCGAGAAAGTGACCCTTTGAAACATTGGAAGCTCAGCTGGATCGATGTCGAAGGGCTGAACCGCTGGGATGCCTACACCCTGGCCATTCAAGAAACCCTGTCAAAGTCCCATACCCAGACTGCCCCCTGGACCATCGTACTCGCCGATGACAAATACAGGGCCCGATTGGCTGTGGTGCGTCACGTGTTGGCCCAAGTGGACTATGCCCACCGAGACCCTGTTGCGGTGGGTGTCAATGACGCAGCGATTTGTGGCGAGACACAACTTTGGCACAGCTGATGCTCTCGTGTCAGGACCCACCGTGGGCCACACGGGTGACAGCCGAAGTCGGGTGTTGGGTTTAGCCTTTCAAGGTCATTTTCCAAAACGAAGGACTCCGCCATGAAAACCATTGCCTTGGGCAAAAGCCCCCTGAAAGTGTCGCGCCTGTGCCTGGGCACCATGATGTTTGGTGACCAGACGCCGCTGGAAGACGCACGCGCCATCGTGGCCGATGCACAAGACAAGGGTTGCAACTTCATCGACACCGCCGACGTTTACACGCTGGGGAAATCCGAAGAGATCGTGGGCCAGGTGCTCAAGGGGCAGCGCCACCGCTGGGTGCTGGCCAGCAAGGTGGGCAATGCCATGGCGCCTGAGGCCAACTGCCAGGGCTATTCGCGCAGCTGGATGCTGCGGGCCTGCGAAGACAGTCTGCGCCGATTGGCAACCGATCACTTGGACATTTATTACCTGCACCGCGACTACAACGGCATGGACCTGGAAGAGCCCTTGCGGGCCATCGAAGCCTTGCTGCGTGACGGCAAGATCCGCTACTGGGGTGTCTCCAATTTCAGGGGCTGGCGCATTGCTGAGATGGTCAACCTGGCCCGTCAGATGAACATGCCCGGCCCGGTGGTGTGCCAGCCTTATTACAACCTGCTCAATCGCCTGCCCGAGGTGGAAATTCTGGAGGCCTGCGGGCATTACGGCCTGGGCGTGGTGCCCTACAGCCCGATTGCGCGTGGCGTGCTCACCGGCAAATATGCGCCCGGTCAGACCCCTGCAGAGGGCAGCCGTGCTGCGCGTGGAGACAAGCGCATCCTAGAGACCGAGTTCCGCGAAGAGTCGCTGCACATAGCGCAAACGCTTCGTCAGCATTGCGAGGCCAAAGGCGTGTCGTTGGCGCACTTTGCCACCGCCTGGGTGCTGGCCAACCGCCATGTGAGTGCGGTCATCGCCGGGCCGCGCACGCTGGCGCAGTGGCAAGACTACGCAGGCGCTTTGGAGGTGAGCATCACGGCCGAAGACGAAGCCCTGGTCGACAGCCTAGTGGCCCCCGGACACCCGTCCACACCGGGTTACAACGATCCGTCTTATCCGTTGAACGGGCGCTGAAACCCACGGGTCTGTTTTTGTAGGTGCTCAAGGCTTATGCCTGAACAAAAGTCGCTGAGATTCAAGGCTTGGCTTTCGCGCACAATCCATGCATGACAAACATGGCACGCCAACAGGTGTTGATTGCAGGCGGCGGCATTGGCGGCCTGGCCGCTGCCCTGGCGTGTACGCAGCACGGCGTGCCGGTGCAGTTGATCGAACGCGCCGCGCAGCTCAGCGAGGTGGGCGCTGGCATCCAGATCGGGCCGAATGTGACGCGAATTTTGCAGGCCTGGGGCTTGGGCGAGGCGCTGGCGCAGGTGGCCGCTTTTCCCCCGCGCTTGCAGGCGCGTGATGCCCAAACCGGGCAGGTGCTGGGCACCTTGACCTTGGGCGAGCGGGCTCAAGCTCTGTATGGCGCGCCTTACGCCACCATCCACCGGGCCGATTTGCAGGGCCTATTGCATCGGGCGGCCCAAGCTGCGGGGGTGGACATGCGGCTGGGTCAGACCGTTCATGGCTGGTGCGAGACCGCTGACGGTGTGCAGGTGAATACTACCGATGGACCTAGCGTGCAAGCCGGTGCCTTGATCGGGGCCGATGGCGTGTGGAGCGCGGTGCGCCAACAGCTGCTGGGTGATGCCCCGGCACGATTTACCGGGCACTTGGCGTATCGGGCTTTGGTGGCGCAGGCCGATTTGCCTGCGCACTTGCGCAGCGACCAAGTCACCGTGTGGATGGGGCCGCGACTGCATGTGGTGCATTACCCTGTGCGCAGCGGGCAGTGGCTCAATCTGGTGGCCATCGTGCACGGTGCCAAACCTGAGCCAACTCAAGACTGGGACCAGGTTGGTCAGACCCAGGCGTTGATGCAGGCCATGGGCGCTGTGGGCCGCGATTTGCACGAGCGTTTGGCCTCGGTGCCCGCCTGGCGGCAGTGGGCGTTGCACGACCGAGAGCCCTTGACTGGACCTAAGCAAATGGCACAAGGCCGCGTGGCTTTGCTGGGGGATGCGTCGCACCCCATGAGGCCGTATTTGGCGCAGGGCGCTGGCATGGCCATTGAAGATGCACACGTATTGGCGCAATGCTTGTGCATTGATAACGCGACGGTGCCCGAGCAGTTGCAGGCCTATGCCGAGCAGCGCTGGGTGCGCAACGCCCGCGTGCAAGCGCGGGCCATTCGAAACGGGCGCATCTTTCATGCCCAAGGCGCTGTGGCACTGGGGCGCAACCTGTCGATGCGGCTCATGGGCGAGCGGGTGATGGACGTGCCTTGGTTGTACGGTGGTGGGCCATCCCATGTACATTCTCTCGGCTGAATTCAGCGGCCTCAAAACTACGCTCAAACTTGTTCATGTCATTTGTACATTCCATCCTCCGCTTCGCAGCTCGTTTGAAGCCCTGCAACGCCGCCGCGCTGGTCCTTGCCCTGAGCACGCTGAGTGCTGCACCCAGCGCGTGGGCGCAAAGCACCGATTTGTCGGCTTGCATGGCCGAGCTGCGCCCGGCAGCACGCAGCGGCAAAGTGAATGACGCCACCTGGGCGCGCCACACGGCGGGGCTGCAGGCCGACTTCAGCGTCATTGAAAAGCTGAACTTTCAGCCCGAATTTCGCACCGCCATTTGGGACTACATGTCGGCCTTGGTGGACGAGGAGCGTGTGGCCGATGGCCAGGCCCGTCTGACTGAACACCGCCAGGCGCTCGAACGCGCCGAGCAACGGTTTGGTGTGGATGCCGCCACAGTGGTCGCAGTCTGGGGTGTGGAGAGCAATTTTGGCCAGACCTTTGGCAAATACCCGTTGGTGCAGGCGCTGGGCACGCTGGCGTGTCACGGGCGGCGGCAAAGTTATTTCCGGGGTGAGTTTTTTGCCGCGCTGCGCATTTTGCAGGTTGGTCACATCACGCCCGAGCGTTTTGTGGGTTCGTGGGCGGGGGCCTTTGGCCACACCCAGTTCATGCCCAGCACCTTCGAGCGCTTGGCGGTGGACTTTGATGGCGACGGCCGCGCTGACTTGATGGACAGCAGCGTGGATGCGCTGGGTTCGACCGCGAACTTTTTGGCCCGCGCGGGTTGGCAAAGTGGCTTGCCTTGGGGCATCGAAGTCAAGCTGCCTGCAGGCATTTCCTTGGCAGGCGAGGGCCGCCGCAGCAAACGCCCGGTGGCCGATTGGGCAGAACGCGGCGTGCGTCGGGTGGACGGCTCGGCCTTGCCTGCCAATTTGGGCTCGGTCGGTTTGCTGACGCTGGCGGGGGCCAAAGGCCCTGCCTTTTTGGTCACGCGCAACTTTGACGCGCTCTACAGCTACAACGCGGCCGAAAGCTATGGCCTGGCCATTGCTCACCTGAGCGACCGCCTGCGCGGCGCTGGCCCCTTCGCCACGCCCTGGCCCACCGATGACGCGGGCCTCTCCCGCGCCGAGCGGCGCGAGTTGCAAGGCCTGCTGGTGATGCGTGGCCACGACATCGGCCCGATCGACGGCATGCTGGGCGACAAATCGCGCGAGGCTATCCGCGCCGAACAACAGCGCATGGGCCTCGAGGCCACTGGCCGAGGCGGCCAGAAAATCCTCAAGGCTTTGCGCGGCGGGTGATTCACCCGGGGGCTGGGCTCACACCTTGAGCGGCAAAGCCCTTTGTCTTTTGCCCGTCAAAGCGAACAGCGCATTGCCCACCGCCGGGGCCAGCGGCGGCACGGCGGGTTCGCCCACGCCCGCCGGGTGGCGGGTGCTGGGCACGATGTGGGTTTCCACAACCGGTGCCTGGCTGAGCGTGACCATGGGGTAGCTCGGAAAATTGCTTTGCTGCACCATGCCACCCACGATGTCGATTTGCCCGTACAACGCGGCGCTCAAGGCATAGACCACGCTGCTTTGCATTTGCTGGGTCACGGTGTCCGGATTGACCACGGTGCCGCAGTCGATGGCGCAGACCACGCGGTGCACGCGGATCTGGCCTTGCTCGACCGAGACTTCGGCGACTTGCGCCACGATGGAGCCAAAGGACTTGTGCAGCGCGATGCCCCGCGCACGGCCTGCGGGCAAGGCTTGGCCCCAGCCTGCTTGGCTGGCGGCCATCTGCAACACGGCCGCATAACGCGGGGCGTCTTTCAGCAGCTTCAGGCGAAAGGCCAGCGGGTCTTGCTTCGTGGCCACGGCCAGTTCGTCGATGAAGCTTTCCGAGAAAAAGGCGTTGTGTGAATGGCCCACCGAGCGCCAAAAACCCACGGGCACGCCCGACTTGGTGGCCACATGGCTCATGTGCTGGTTCAAAAAGCCGTAGGGCAGATCGAACAGGCCTTCCGACGCGGTTTTGTCGGGCATGTCGATGGGCCCCGAGAGGTGTGGCGCAGTGCGTGCCATCCAGCGCGGGGTGATGGCGTCGCCCGCCGACTTGATCCGCAGGCTGCTGACTTCGCCTTGTGCGTCGATGGACGCCTGGAATTTGGCCAGGTGCATCGGGCGGTAAAAGTCGTGCGTCATGTCTTCTTCGCGCGACCAGACCAGTTGCACGGGTGCGCCCTTGCAGGCCATGGCCACTTGCACGGCCTGGCCGACAAAGTCGACCTCCAGCCTGCGGCCAAAGCCGCCGCCCAGCAGGGTCACATGCACGGTGACTTGGTCTTCTTTGACACCGGCCACTTTGGCGGCCATGGCACGCGCCATTTGCGGCACCTGTGTGGGCACCCAAACTTCGACCTTGCCGTCTTTGACTTGAGCGGTGCAGTTCATCGGCTCCATGGTGGCGTGGGCCAGGTAGGGCGCTTGGTACAGCGCGTCGATGCGGCTGCTCGCCGTTTGCTCGGCCTTGAGCGGCAGGCCTTGCTCGTGGAAGGTAAAGCCGCTTTCGGTGTTCAGGGCATTGAGCAGGTCGGCCTGGATGCGGGTGGTGTCTAAGGCACCTGATGCACCCGCAGCAGCTGTGGGCCACTGCACCTTCACGGCTTGTGCGCCTTGGCGGGCCTGCCAGGTGTTGCTGGCCACCACGGCCAAACCGCCTGTGCCACCGCCCCAAGCGTCCAGCGCCACCACTTGGCTCACGCCTGGCAAGGCCAGTGCGGCCTGGGTGTCCATGGTGGCGGCTGCGCCACCCAGCACCGGGTTCATGCGCACGGCCGCAAACAGCAGGCCGGGCAAGCGCATGTCCATGCCGAACTGCGCCTGGCCCATGACTTTGGCTGGGATGTCGCTGCGCGCAGCGCTTTGGCCGATAAGCTTCCAGTCCGCGCGGGCTTTGGGGGCGATGTTGTCGGGGGTGCTGCCTGCAGCGGCTGCACCCATTTGGCCGTAGTGCGCCTTTGGGCCCGAGGCGTGTTGCATCACGCCATCGCGCACGGTGATCTCGCTGGCGGGCACTTTCCAGGCGGCGGCTGCGGCCTGCACCAGGCTGGCGCGTGCAGTGGCGGCGGCCATGCGCAGCGGGTCCCACAGGTCGGCCACCGAAGACGAGCCACCTGTGGCGTTGATGCCCAGTTCGCGGGCGATCTTGCCGACCATCCACTCCGCCAATTTGATCTTGGCGGGCTTGTGCTCGCCTTCGCTGTCCAGCGGGTGAAAGGGCAGGCTCGCCAACAGCATGGCCACGTTGCCATAAATGCTGTCGGCTCCGGCTTGCTCCAAGCGCACCCGGCCCAGCGGCACGTCCAGCTCTTCGGCCACCAGCATGGCCAAAGCGGTGTGCACGCCTTGGCCCATTTCGCTGCGCGGCATGGCCAGCACCACCGCGCCATCGGCGGCAATCTTGATCCAGCCGTTCAGCGCCACATCGCCTTGTGTGGGCAGCATCAATTC
>JANQXJ010000038.1 GCA_030729445.1 Limnohabitans sp.
GTGGGCTGCAGGCGCTCGGTCAAGCGGGCGTGGATTTGGGCGCTGAGGGGCAAAGTTTGGGTGTTCATTTCTGGTCACCTTCGTCTTTGGGTAAATAGCGTGAAATGTAAAGCCCTTGGCCGAGGATGAAGACCAGAGGGAACACATAACCCCAAAGTTTGAAGTTCACCCAGTCTTCGGTGCTGAAGTAGTGAGCCACATAGGCGTTGATGGCAGCCATGAACACGCAGTACAGCATCCACGACAGGTTCAATCGGTTCCACACCGCGTGGGGCAACTGCAGTTGCGTGCCGAGCAGCATGTGCAGGAAGTTTTTCTTCAAAAACCAGTGGGCCACGGCCAAGGCGATGGCCAGGCCCGAATACAACAAGGTGGGTTTCCACTTGATGAAGCGCTCATCGTGCAGGCTCAAGGTGAGGGCGCCAAAGCCCAAAACCAACACCAACGTGATCTTGTGCATGGTCTGCAGCTTGCCGTCCATCCTGTAAATGATGGCGGTTTGCAACACTGTTGCGCCCATCAGCACCGCTGTGGCGGTGTAGATGTCGGCCATCTTGTAAGCGCCAAAGAACAGCAGGATGGGAAAAAAGTCGAGAAGAAGTTTCATGGAAAAAGGTGAGAGGCTGCGCACAGGAGCGCAGCCGGGGTCGGTCAGGAAGGCTCGAAGTCTAACGAAGCGGAGTTCATGCAGTAACGCAGGCCCGTGGGGGCCGGGCCGTCCTCGAACACATGGCCCAGGTGAGCGCCACATTGGGCGCACACAGTTTCAACCCGGCGCATGCCGTGGCTGGTGTCTACACGCTCTTCAATGGCCCCATCGGAGGCGGCCTGAGAAAAGCTCGGCCACCCGCAGCCCGCGTCAAACTTGGTGTCCGACTTGAACAGTTCAGCATCACAGCAAATGCAGCGGTAAATGCCGCTGGACCAGTGGCCCTCGTATTTGCCGGTGAATGGCCGCTCGGTGGCAGCTTGGCGGGTGACAGCAAAGGCCACAGGCTCGGCGCCTTTGGCGGCGAGCAGCTCGCGCCACTCTTGGTCGGTTTTGGTGATTTTGCTCATGATGAACAGCTGATTTCCAGTTGATCGGCCCAATCGGGGGGCAGGGCGGCGTAGGCGTCAAAGCCCGGGTGTTCGTCAAAGGGTGACTTTAACAAGTTGTGCAGGGTGTCGATTTCAGAAAAGTCGCCCGCTTGGGCCTGGCGTATGGCGATCTCGGCCAGATGGTTGCGCAGCACAAATTTGGGGTTGGTGCGCAGCATCACCTCGCCCATGGCCGAAAAATGGGCCTGACCAGACCGGGTGGTGTACCGCGCCAGCCATTCCAGCAAACGAGGGCGGTCGAGCACCAAGTCGGTCACAGCGCTCCAGCCCGCATCGGTCAATGAACTGGCTTGTGACTGCTGCACAACCGCTTGGCTCAGTTGCCGCCAAAAGAGGGTGAAGTCCACCTTTTCGGACGCCATGAGTTGCATCACGTCCTCGACCTGCGTCCAGTCGTTTTCCCGTTCGGACTCAGGCGCCAGAGCACCCGTCAGGCCCAGTTTGGCCCGCATGGCGTCACCCAAAAAGCGGGGAAACTGACTCTTGTAGCCTTCCAGCACCTGCAGGGTCATGTCGTGGTCATCGATCAAAGGGGCCAGCGCCTGCGCCAGACAGTAGAGGTTCCAATAGGCCACGTTCGGCTGGCGACCATAAGCGTAGCGCCCTTGGTGGTCCGAGTGGTTGCAAATGTGGCCCGGGTCAAAGCCGTCCATGAACTGGAAAGGGCCGTAGTCGATCGTGAGGCCCAAGAGGCTCATGTTGTCGGTGTTCATCACACCATGGCAGAACCCCACGGCCTGCCATTGCGCCAGCAGCCGGGCGGTGCGCTCCTGAACTTCATCGAGCAAAGCGGCATACACATTGCCTTGCCAAAGCGATGCGCGGTCTTTGCATTCGGGCAGGTGGTGGCTTATCGCATGGTCGGCCAGGCTACGCAGGCTGTCGGTGTCGCCTTGGGCTGAAAAATGCTCAAAGTGTCCAAAGCGCAAAAAACTGGGAGCAACCCGGGCCACCACGGCGGCGCTTTCCATGGTTTCGCGCCGCACGGGTTCGGGTGAAGCCACCAAGCACAAGGCCCGGGTGGTGGCAATGCCCAAGCCATGCATGGCTTCGCTGCACAAATACTCCCGGATGCTCGAGCGCAGCACAGCCCGGCCATCGCCGCCTCGGGAGTAGGGCGTGCGGCCCGCGCCTTTGAGCTGAATTTCTTGTGGGCCTTGCGCAGACTGGGCTTCACCCAGCCAAATCGCCCGTCCATCGCCTAGCTGCCCGGCCCATTGGCCAAACTGATGACCGCTGTACACCGTGGCCAGCGGTTGGGACCCCACCATCAGTGCATTGCCCGCAAAGGCTTTCAGGTGGTTATCGTCAAAAAGCTCGTCGGGCCAGCCCAGTTCACTGCGCAAGGCGTCGTTGCGGGCGGCCCAGCGCGGTGCGGCCACGGGTGTGGGCTGCAAAGGCGTAAAGAAGCGGGTGCCCAGTTGGGTCAAGCGGTGTGTCCAGTCCAGCACAGGCAAGGCCTGAGGGGGGCTGGCAGAGGTTTCCAAAGGGGCAGAAGACATGTCGGTGATTGTCACGCCCTTGACAAGTACCCGCGGTTTGGCGGGTTTTAGACCCGGTTTCGAGCGAACTCGGGTGCACAATGAATTGGTTTGAAACCTTCCACCTGACAGGAGCGCCCCATGCTGGGATTGATGCAACAGCAGTCACTGCTGATTTCTTCACTGATCGACTTTGCGGAAAAACACCACGGCGACAGCGAAATTGTTTCGCGTCGCGTGGAGGGCGACATTCACCGTTACGCCTGGGCCGATGTGGCCCGCCGTTCGCGTCAAGTGGCCAACGCCCTCGATGCCCAGCAGGTGCCACAAGGCGCACGCATCGCGACCCTGGCCTGGAACGGTTACCGCCACCTCGAGCTGTACTTTGGTGTGAGCGGTTCGGGCCGCGTGCTGCACACCATGAACCCGCGCTTGCATCCAGAGCAGTTGGCCTGGATTGCCAACCACGCCGAAGACCAGGTTCTGTGCTTTGACATGACGTTTTTACCGCTCGTCCAGGCGGTGCACCAACATTGCAAAACCATCACGCACTATGTGGCGCTGTGCGACGCTGACAAACTGCCCGAAGGCACGGGCATCCCAAACTTGGTGAGCTACGAGGCCTGGATGGGCCAGCAAAACAGCACCTACGTTTGGCCCGAGCTGGATGAGAACACCGCCTGCAGCCTGTGTTACACCAGCGGCACCACCGGCAACCCCAAAGGCGCTTTGTACAGCCACCGCTCCACCGTGCTGCACGCCTACGCCGCCGCCTTGCCCGATTCGATGTGCATTTCTGCGCGAGATTCGATCTTGCCCGTGGTGCCCATGTTCCACGTCAACGCTTGGGGCATTCCTTACAGCGCCGCCATGGCCGGGTCAAAGTTGGTCTTCCCAGGGCCCGCGCTCGACGGCAAATCGGTTTACGAACTGATCGAAGCCGAAGGCGTGACCTTTGCTGCGGGCGTGCCCACCGTTTGGCAAATGCTGCTGGGCCACATGAAACCTGCGGGGCTGAAATTCAGCCAGCTCAACCGCACCGTGATTGGCGGCTCGGCTTGCCCACCGGCCATGATCGACGCCTTCCGCCAAGACTACAACGTGGATGTTTTGCACGCCTGGGGCATGACCGAGCTCAGCCCCTTGGGAACCGTTTGCACCTTGAAAAACAAGCACCTGAGCTTGCCCGCCGATGCGCAGATGAAGTTGCGCATGAAGCAGGGCCGATGCTTTTACGGCATCGACATGAGGATTGTGGACGCCGAGGGCCATGAACTGCCCCACGATGGCAAGTCCGCAGGTGATTTGCTGGTCAAAGGCCCTTGGGTGATCGCGTCTTATTTCAAACAAGAAGGCGGTAACCCCTTGGTGAACGGCTGGTTCCCCACAGGAGATGTGGCCACCATAGACGCTGACGGCTTCATGCAGATCACCGACCGCAGCAAGGACGTGATCAAGTCCGGGGGCGAGTGGATCAGCTCGATTGATGTGGAAAACATTGCCATGGCCCATCCGGCTGTGGCCATGGCCGCCTGTATTGGCATGCGCCACCCCAAGTGGGACGAGCGGCCCATTGTGTGTGTGGTCAAGAAACCGGGTGCCGAGCTCAGCCGCGAAGAACTCATCGCTTTTTACGAAGGCAAGACCGCCAAGTGGCAGATTCCGGACGATGTGGTCTTTGTGGACGCCATTCCTTTGGGGGGCACAGGCAAGATGCTCAAGACCCGTTTGCGCGAGCAATTGGCCGACTACGTGTTGCCTGGCATTTGATATGGGTCATGCCAATGCGGCCATACAAAGGAACGTTCAAGTCGCGCGGGTGATAAGCATTAGGTGCAAACCCCGAGCACATTTGTTTCATCAGCGGTTACGCTGACGATGATCTGATTCACAACGCAGGAGACCTCGAATGAAAACCACCCACCGTTTGATCGCCGCTGCCGCTTTGGCCGCTTGTTCTATGGGCGCTTATGCGCAAAAAGGCGAAACCGTCAAAATTGCTTGGATTGATCCATTGTCTGGCCTGATGGCCCCCGTGGGCAGCAACCAGCTCAAAAGCTTCCAGTTTTTTGCCGAAAAATTCAGCAAGACCAACCCTGCTGGCGTCAAGTTTGAGGTCATTGGCATCGACAACAAATTGAGCCCTGCTGAAAGCCTGAACGCGCTCAAAGCAGCCATGGACCAAGGTGTTCGCTACATCACACAGGGCAACAGCTCCGGTATCGCTGGTGCGCTGGTGGATGCCGTCAACAAGCACAACGCTCGCAACCCCGGCAAGGAAGTGATTTTCTTGAACCACTCGGCGGTGGATCCAGACTTGACCAATGCGAAATGCAGCTATTGGCATTTCCGTTTTGATGCAGACACATCCATGAAAATTGAGGCCATGACCTCGTTCATGGCGGATAAAAAAGACATTCAAAAAGTCTACCTGCTTAATCAAAATTACTCCCATGGCCACCAAGTTGCCAAGTTCGCCAAAGAGAACTTGGCACGCAAGCGCCCAGATGTGCAGATCGTCGGCGAAGACCTGCATCCACTTGCCCAGGTTCGCGACTTTTCTCCTTACATTGCCAAGATCAAGGCCTCTGGCGCTGACACTGTGATCACTGGCAACTGGGGTTCTGACCTGGCCTTGTTGGTGAAAGCGGCTAATGAAGGCGGTTACAACGGCAAGTTCTACACCTACTACACCGGTGTGACCGGCACACCTACGGCATTAGGTCAAAATGGTGCCGGACGTGTTTACCAAATTGCCTATGGTCACTACAACATGGGCGGTCAAATGGACAAGTGGGCTGCTGAATTCCAAAAGCGTTTTAACGATGACTTTTACACGCATTCTGTCATCCGCATTTACGAATCGCTCGGCGCTGCGATGGCCAAGGCCAAGTCAACAGATCCCGTCAAGGTTGCGGCAGCCCTGGAGGGTTTGACCTTCAACACCTTCAATGGTGAAGTGCAAATGCGCAAGACGGACCACCAGCTGCAGCAGCCCTTGTACATGACCGTGTGGCAAAAGGCGGACAAGAAGTTTCCATACAGCCCAGAAAAAACAGGCATGACTTTGGCCCCAGTCAAAGACATCCCTGCTTACGTGGCCAGCACACCCACCAGCTGCCAAATGAAGCGTCCTGGTTAATGCCAGGCCTCTCATAGCCCCAACTTACTTGTCTGTGATGGCGCGCTTTGCGTTCATCACGGTTCATTTGAGGGTGCGGGCTGGCCCGATCAACGGATGTTTTTCGGGCTTTTTTTTGACTTCTGTTTTTTAAAGTCTTTGCTAGGTTGGCTTGTGCAAACCTACTTTCAGTAACGCAGTTAGGCCCACACGGGCCTGGAAAGTTTCTTATGGAGTTTTTCATCATCTCCATGCTCAACGGCCTCAGTTACGGGTTGTTGCTCTTCATGCTCAGCTCCGGGCTGACGCTGATTTTCAGCATGATGGGGGTGCTCAACTTTGCGCATGCCAGCTTTTACATGATTGGTGCTTACTTTGGCTACAGCCTGACAGAGCTTGTCGGATTTTGGCCCGCATTGGTCATCGCGCCCTTGCTGGTTGGTGTTTGTGGTGCGCTGTTTGAACGCATCACACTGCGTAAAGTCCATCCGTTTGGCCATGTGCCAGAGCTCTTGGTCACTTTCGGACTGTCGTACGTCATCGTCGAACTGGTTCAGCTCTTGTGGGGCCGCACTGCAGTGGAGTTCACGCCACCAGACATTCTTCGGCATTCGGCCTTCACCCTGATCAACCATTCAGTCAATGGTCTGAGCATGGTTTGGGGGGCTGCACCCGCAGAGATGTGTACAGCGGCTGATGCCGCCATTCGTCTCGTGTGTTCACCATTTCCTGCAACCCGAGCGTTCATGATGCTGGTGGCATTGTTGATGTTGTTGGGTTTGTGGCTGCTGCTCACCCGCACCCGCATTGGCTTGGTGATTCAAGCCGCCTTGACGCATCCCGAGATGGTGGAGTCGCTGGGTCACAACGTGCCACGCGTGTTCATGCTGGTGTTTGGCGCTGGCACAGGCCTGGCTGGTTTGGCTGGCGTAATCGGCGGCAGCACCTTTGTCACCGAGCCTGCCATGGCCGCCACGGTGGGTTCGGTCATCTTTGTGGTTGTGGTGGTGGGCGGCATGGGCTCTTTGTCTGGCGCATTTTTAGCCTCTGTGCTGATTGGCGTGATCCAGACCTTTGCCGTGGCCATCGACTACTCCTTTCTCTCCTTGGCTCAAGACCTAGGCGTGTCGGTTTCGGCTGCGACACAAGAGAATACTTTTGCCAAACTCACGCTGTCACAGATGGCGCCGATCTTGCCTTACCTGTTCCTGGTGTTGATCCTGATCTTCCGGCCCAAAGGCCTTTTGGGTACCCGCGAGACTTAAAGACATGGCTGCTGTTTATAAATTCAAACCTTACAACGTGGGCCGTTGGGTCATCTGGAGCTTGTTTGCGCTCGTGCTGATCTTCGCGCCTTTGGTGTTCACCAACAACTTGTCGGTCACCATGCTGGCGCAAATGGGCATCGCCATCATTGCTTGCCTGTCTTACAACATCTTGTTGGGGCAGGGTGGCATGCTCAGTTTTGGCCACGCGGTCTACACAGGGTTGGGCTCCTACATGGCCATGCACGCGCTGAACGCGGTCACGGCTGGAAAGCTCCACTTGCCCGTAAGTCTTTTGCCCATCGTTGGCGGCCTGACTGGAATGGGCTTTGCCATTTTGCTGGGCTGGGTCACCACCCGAAAATCCGGCACCACCTTTGCCATGATCACCTTAGGTGTTGCCGAGCTGGTGTTCGCCATGTCGCTGATGTTCTCTGAATTTTTCGGTGGCGAGGCGGGCGTCTCGGGCGACCGTGTGGCCGGAGAGCCATTTTTTGGCATCACCTACGGTCCGCAAATCCAGGTGTATTACCTGATCGCGGCCTACACCTTTGTGTGTGTGGCGCTCATGTATGCCTTTACACAAACGCCGCTGGGCCGGATTTTGAACGCCGTGCGCGACAACCCTGAACGCGTCGAGTTCATCGGCTACAACACACAGCGTGTGCGGTACATGGCGTTCATCATCTCGGGCTTTTTTGCGGGCATCGCTGGCGGCCTGGCATCTTTGAACTTCGAGATTGTTACCGCCGAAGTGGTCGGGGCAGCCCGCTCGGGGGCTTACTTGCTGTTCACCTTCTTAGGCGGTGCCACCTTCTTCTTTGGTCCCATCATCGGTGCGGTGCTCATGATCATCGCCTTTGTGCTGCTGTCCGAGTTGACCAAGGCTTGGCTGCTGTACTTGGGCCTGGTGTTCCTGTTCATGGTCATGTATGCGCCAGGCGGCATTGCCAGCCTGATCATGATGAACCTGCGGGTGGCCAAGTTTGGCAAGTTGCGTCAAATCTGGACCAGTTACCTGGCTTTGGGGGTGACGGCCATTGTCATGCTGGCCGGAGCGGGGGCCATGATCGAGATGGTCTACCACCTGCAGCTCAATTCGGCTTTGGGTGACACCGTCAAGTTCATGGGCGTCACGCTCAACGCCAAGAGCCTGGACAGCTGGTTCGGCTCGGCCTTCGTGATGCTCACAGGCTTGGGCCTGTTCGAGCTGGCCCGCCGCCAGTTTGCGCGGGACTGGGGCGAAATCCAGACCGACATCGAAAAAGAAATCAAGAGAAGGGAAACGGCTTTATGAGTTACGCCCTCGAACTCCAAGACGTGCGCAAGAACTTCGGCAAGACCGAAATCATCCGAGGCGTCAACCTGGCGGTCAACGCGGGTGAGCGTGTGGCCGTGATCGGCCCCAACGGTGCAGGCAAGTCAACCCTTTTTAACCTCATCAGCGGCCGCTTTGGCCCCACCAGTGGTGAGATTTTGCTGAACGGCCAGGCCATCCAGAACAAAACGCCTTACGAGATCAACCGCATGGGGCTGTCGCGCAGCTTCCAAATCACCAACATCTTCCCCAAGTTGAGCGTGTTCGAGAACCTGCGCTGCGCGGTGCTTTGGAGC
>JANQXJ010000039.1 GCA_030729445.1 Limnohabitans sp.
CCATCACCGCCCCACCCCACGCCCCCCAGGCTGGGCGGCGGCGGTAAACCACCCACAACAGCGGCAAAAGCAGGATGGGTGTAAGCGACGAAAAAATGCCCACCAGATTGGCTTGTCCGGTGTGCAGAGCCTCCAAAATCAAGGTCATGCCCAGCGCCATGGCCACCGCCGCACTGGCCCAGGTGTTGAACAGGATTTTGGCGGTCAATGGGTTTTGCACACGCGCCACCTGCGCCCCAGCCCAGAGCAGCGCCAGATGCGCCAAAAAGCTGGCTGATGTGCGCACAGCAGACGCGGCCACCGCGTCCACGCCCGAAGCCATCAAGGGCTTGATCATCAAGGTGGCCACCGACTGGCACACCGCCGCCAGCAGGCCCAGTAAAACGCCCGTCATCAAAGAACCACGAGTGTTTTCCCAAGCATGTGTTTCGCTCTCGCGGCGGCCCCACACAATGGCCACCATCACACCTGACACCAGCAAACCACCGCCCACCAAGGTCCAGCCCCAGAGGGTTTCGCCCAGAAACAACCAAGCGAGCAAGGTGGAAAAAATGGCGTGGGTGGCGAACAGCACCCCGCTGCGGCGCGGCCCCAGCCGGTTCATGCAAGCAAACAGCGCGGTGTCGCCGATGAAGATACCAATGAAGCCGGACAAGGCCAGCAGGGCCACATTCGCGCTGTCCAGACTGCGCCACTGGCCGGTGAACAGCGCCAACGCCCACAGCAGGGTCAGCGCAAAAAACAAACGCCAGCGGGTGAAGGCAAAGGCCCCCATCTGGCTGGAGGCGGCGGCAGAAAACAAACTGCCCACCGCCCACGACAAGGCGGCCAGCGCCGCCAAAAGTTCAGCCTGCACAGCGCAGCAGGCCTCAGCTGCCCGCAAGCTTCATGCGGTTGACCAAGATAGAGCCGGTGGTTTTGGCGCCCATGTTGTAGGTGTCAGCGCCCACAGCTTCGATGCCCATGAGCATGTCCTTGAGGTTGCCCGCGATGGTGATCTCGTGCACCGGGTAGGCAATCTGGCCGTTCTCCACCCAAAAGCCGCTGGCCCCGCGTGAATAGTCACCTGTCACGTAGTTCACGCCCTGGCCCATCAACTCGATCACAAACAAGCCCGTGCCCAGCTTTTGCAGCATGGCGTCCAGGTCGTCGGTGGACTGCGTCAGGCGAGAGGTCAGCGTCAGGTTGTGCGAACCGCCCGAGTTGCCGGTGGTCTTCATGCCCAGTTTGCGGGCCGAGTAGCTGGAGAGGAAGTAGCCCTCCACGCGTCCACCCTTGACCACCTTGCGGCGCACTGAGCGCACACCTTCGTCGTCAAACGGCGAGCTGCCTTTGCCGCGCAAGAGGTGCGGGTCTTCTTCGATGTCGATGTGCTTGGGGAACACTTTCTTGCCCAGCGAGTCCAGCAAGAAGCTGCTCTTGCGGTACAGCGCCCCACCGCTCACGGCCTGCACAAAACCACCCAAAAGGCCTGCAGCCACGGGCGATTCGAACAAGACCGGGCATTCGGTTGTGGGGATTTTGCGGGCCCCCAGACGCGACAAAGCGCGTTCGGCGGCATAACGGCCCACCACTTCGGGCGAGGCCATCTCGTCGGCCGAGCGCATCGAGGTGTACCATGCGTCGCGCTGCATCTCGGCGTTGCGGCCCGGCAGCTTGGCAATAGGGGCCACCGAAATGCTGTGGCGCGAGCTGGCATAACCACCGCGAAAGCCATGCGTGTGGGCACTGAAAAAGTGGCTTTGCTGGGCCGATACGGCCGCGCCGTCGCTGTTGGTGATGCGGCGGCTGGTTTTGAGGGCCGCTGCTTCGCACTGCAAAGCCAGCTTGGCGGCCTCTTCGCTGTTGATGCTCCAAGGGTGAAACAAATCCAAATCGCGGTGGTTCGTTTCGATGTCGGCTTCGTCGGGCAGACCGGCGGTCGGGTCTTCGGCGGTGAAGCGGGCGATGTCATAGGCCGCTTGCACTGTGCGCTCGATCGCTGCCTTCGAAAAGTCGGACGTGCTGGCATTGCCCCGGCGGTGGTCCACGTACACGGTCACACCCAGCGACTTGTCGCGGTTGCGCTCGACGTTTTCCAGCTCGCCCTTGCGCACGCTGACCGACAGGCCGCAACCTTCAGACGCTTCGGCCCCGGCATTGGTAGCGCCGAGTTTTTTGGCGTGGTGCAAGGCGATGTCGACCAGCTCTTCAAAATGGTCACGCGAGTAGCTGAAGCCGTCGTGGGGTTGTGAAGCAGTGGCTTGGACAGGGGCGTTTTTTTTCACGGAAGGGTTCTCGAAAAAAATGGCGGGCGCTGGGCCCGCAGTGGCCGCTATGATACTTGCCACCCAGCCCCGTCGCTGCATCTGAAAACGAGTTCCCCCAGTCATGTCCCGTAAACCCACAAAAGGCTATTTCGTCCGCGGTCAGTTTGTTGCCGAAGGCAGCGAACTCGACCTGGAGTTCAAGCGCGAACTCAAATTCGGACTGGAAGGCCCCAGCCGCACCGAACTCAAACGCGAAAGCACCGAACTGCAAGTGCTGGGCACCCAACTGCTGACCCTGCGCCGCGACCTGATGGACGGCCTGAGCCTGCCCGACAAACTGGTGGACGGCCTGGCCGAAGCCAAGCGCATCACCAACTTTGAAGGCAAGCGCCGCCAAATGCAGTTCATCGGCAAGCAGATGCGTTTGCTCAGCCCCGAAACCCTGCAAGCTGTGCGCGAAGCCCTCGACATCCAGCGCCTGGGCAGCGCCAAAGACACCCAAGCCCTGCACTTGGCCGAAGCTTGGCGTGACCGCCTGATCGCCGATGATGCCGCTGTGGGCGAATGGATCGAACACCATCCACAAACCGACATCCAGCAGCTGCGTGCCCTGGTGCGCCAGGCCCGCAAAGACGCGGTGCCTGTGACGAATGCCGCCGTCTCGCAAGGCTTGGCGCCTCGCCAAGGCCGCGCTTACCGCGAGTTGTTCAAACTGGTGCGCAGTGTGCTGACAGGTGGCCAAAGCGACGAGACCCCCGACGAGGAAGCTGAAGATGAGTGAAACCCAGTTTGACCCGGTCAAGATCGGCATCGTGTCCATCAGCGACCGCGCCAGCACCGGTGTGTACGAAGACAAAGGCCTGCCCGCGTTGCAAGACTGGTTGACCCGTGCGCTGCACAACCCGATCACCTTTGAGCCCCGCCTGATCCCCGACGAAAAAGACCGCATCAGCGCCACCTTGATCGAGCTGGTGGAAGCCGGGTGCAGCCTGGTGCTGACCACCGGCGGCACCGGCCCTGCCCTGCGCGACGTGACCCCCGAGGCCACGCTGGCCGTGGCCGACAAGGAAATGCCTGGCTTTGGCGAGCAAATGCGCCAAATCAGCCTGAAATTTGTACCCACGGCCATTTTGTCGCGCCAAGTGGCCGTCATCCGGGGCCAGAGCCTGATCATCAACTTGCCCGGCCAGCCCAAATCGATTGCCGAAACACTCGAAGGCCTGAAAGACGCCGACGGCAAAGCTGTGGTGCACGGTATTTTTGCGGCCGTGCCTTATTGCGTCGATTTGATTGGCGGACCGTACATGGAAACCCAGGACGAGGTCTGCAAGGCCTTTCGCCCCAAAACCGCGATCCGCCCCGCCCGTTGAACGCGGGCCTCGGCCCGCAGTGCCCTCAAGACGGCTTGTGCAGCAAAGCCACCGCCCGCGCCTCGATGCTTTGGCCCATGCCCACCGGCCCCAACTTTTCAGCGGTCTTGGCCTTCACATTCACCTGATCCAGCCCGACGCCCAAAGCCTGGGCCACGCCCGCGTTGATGGCGGCCATGTGAGGGGCCAGTTTGGGGGCTTGGGCCACGATGGTGCTGTCCACATTCACCAGCGCCCAGCCAAGGGCCCGCACGCGGCGCATGGCTTCTTGCAACAAAACGGAAGAATTGGCACCTTTGAACTGCGCATCGGTGTCCGGGAAGTGCCGCCCAATATCGCCCAGGCCCGCCGCACCCAGCACCGCATCGGTGATGGCGTGCAGCAGCACATCGGCGTCTGAGTGGCCCAGCAGGCCCGTGGTGTGCGCGATCTCCACTCCGCCCAAAATCAGCTTGCGTCCGGGCACCAGGGCGTGCACGTCCCAGCCTTCGCCGATGCGGATGTTCATGTTCTGCCTTTCAAAACCGCCTCGGCAAACGCGAAGTCGGCCGGGTAAGTGACTTTCAAATTCTGCGCCGAGCCGGGCACCAGACGCGGTGACAAGCCCAGGCGCTCCATGGCGCTCGACTCGTCGGTGATTCCTGCAAAACCTGTGGCCGCTGCGTCTGCCAAGGCGGCATGCAAAGCCCCAAGACGGAACATTTGCGGGGTTTGCGCCAACCATTTGTCTTCGCGCGGAACAGTGCTGGCCACGCGGGCAGCCTGACCATCCAGCGTGTGCGACTTCAAGGTGTCGGGCAGCGGCAAGGCCAGCAAGCCGCCCACCGGGTCATCCCGGCAGGCCTCGATCAAGGCCGACACCGCCTCAGGCGTGATCAGGCAACGCGCGGCGTCGTGCACCAAAACCCAATCTTGCACGGGTACGCCCGAGTGCAACATGGCACTCAGGCCATTGAAAACGCTCTCGGCGCGGGTTGCGCCACCACAAGCCTCACGCTTGAAATGCGCTGGCCAAGCGTCCTGGGGCCAATCAAAAGGGTCGCCCGGCGACAGGATTACCCAGCCACTGGCCAGCTGCGGCACACGGGCCAGGGCCTGCAAGGTGTGCATGACCATGGGCTGCCCCGCCACAGCTTGGTACTGTTTGGGTTGTGCCGTGCCTGCGCGGCTGCCCGTGCCGGCGCAGGGCACCAGGGCATGAAAACGAGGGGTGTCTGGGGTGATCGACATGGGCTGTCATTGTAGGTTGGTGGCCTTCGCCCCCACATCAAGGGCATCGCCTCGCGCCCAGGCCTTGGCTGCTTGACCCTTTTACAATCGAACTGTCTGACAACTCGATCACCCCCCTCCATCTTGGCGGGGGGTGTTTTGCTTTTTTCATCGCCATTGGCCATCGCCACCATGCAACTGCCCAGCCTGATCACCGGCAAACGATTCACCCTGCCCCGCCCCGCCGGATCGGCCGATGCCGTGCTGCTGGCCCACCTGGCCCAGCGCGAGAAAAAAGCGGGCAAGCTCACCGCCATCGTCACCAGCGACGCGGCCGACGCCCAGCGCCTAATGGACGAGCTGGTGTTTTTTGCCCCCGACCTGCGCTGCGTCATGTTTCCGGATTGGGAAACCCTGCCGTATGACACCTTCTCGCCGCACCAGGACCTGATATCCGAGCGTTTGGCCACGCTCTGGCGCATCAAACAACGCAACCACGCCGAGAGCGCGGACGTGGTGCTGGTGCCCGCCACCACCGCGCTGTACAGGCTGGCCCCGCCGTCCTTTTTGGCGGGCTACACCTTCGAGTTCAAGGTCAAGCAAAAGCTGGACGAAGCCCAGCTCAAGGCCCAACTGACTTTGGCGGGCTACTCACACGTCAGCCAAGTGGTCAGCCCCGGTGAATACGCGGTGCGCGGCGGCTTGATCGACCTGTTCCCCATGGGCTCGCTGGTGCCTTACCGGGTGGACCTGTTTGACGACGAAATCGACAGCATCCGGACCTTTGACCCCGACAGCCAGCGCAGCCTGTATCCCGTGCCCGAAGTGCGCCTTTTGCCCGGACGCGAGTTCCCGATGGACGAGGCGGCGCGTGCGCGATTCCGAAGCCGCTGGCGCGAACTGCTCGAAGGCGACCCGACCAAGAGCCGCATCTACAAAGACATGGGCAACGGCGTGGCCACAGCGGGTATCGAGTACTACCTGCCGCTGTTCTTTGAAGAGACTGCCACCGTGTTCGATTACCTGGGCGCAGGGCAAGCGGACGCGGCCACCGTGGTGCTGCATGGCGATCTGGAGCCCGCCTTCCAGCGCTTTTGGCAAGACACCCGCGACCGCTACCGCCTGGTGCAAGGCGACCCCGAGCGGCCCGTGCTGCCGCCCGATGCGCTGTTTTTGAGTGCCGAGCAGTTCTACACACTGACCAACGGCCATGCTCAATTGGCCCTGCGCTCAGGCACAGCCGATGTTGCTGACAACAACCTGGCCCAGCCCCTGCCCGAGCTGACGGTGGTGCGCGGCGCCGAAGACCCGCTCTCGCGCTTGCAAGCGCACATCCGCAGCAGCGCCAGCCGCGTGCTGATCCTGGCCGAAAGCGATGGCCGACGTGAGAGCCTGCTCGACTTCGTGCGCTCCAGTGGCCTCACGCCACCCGTGTTTGACAGCCTCGAAGACTTTTTGGCCAGCGATGAAAAAATCGGCATGGCCACAGCTGCGCTGGTCAGCGGTTTCCATTGGTTCGAGCACAACATCGACCTGGTCACCGAAACCGAACTCTTCGCGGCAGGGGCGGTCACCCGCCGCCGCAAAAAGCAGGAGCAAGTCAGCGATGTGGAAGCGCTGATCAAAGACCTGAGCGAGCTGAACGTGGGCGACCCGGTGGTGCACAGTGCCCACGGCATTGGCCGCTACCGGGGCCTGGTCAACATGGACATGGGCCAGAAAAACGAGGACGGCACGCCCGCCCTGCAAGAGTTTTTGCACCTGGAATACGCCGACAAAGCCACGCTCTATGTGCCCGTGAGCCAGCTGCAGCTGATTGGCCGCTACACAGGCGTGAGCGCCGACGAAGCGCCACTGCACAAGCTGGGCTCTGGCCAGTGGGAAAAGGCCAAACGCCGCGCCGCCGAGCAAGTGCGCGATGCCGCCGCCGAATTGCTCAACATCTACGCCCGCCGCGCCGCCCGCGAAGGCCACCCATTCCGCTACAGCCCACAAGACTACGAGACCTTTGCCAACGACTTTGGCTTTGAAGAAACCGCCGACCAAAAGGCCGCCATCCACTGCGTGATCCAAGACATGATCAGCCCCCGCCCCATGGACCGCCTGGTCTGTGGCGATGTGGGCTTTGGCAAGACCGAGGTCGCGCTGCGGGCCGCCTTTGTGGCCGTGACGGGCGGCAAGCAAGTCGCCCTGCTGGCCCCCACCACCCTGTTGGCCGAGCAACACTACCAGACCCTCAAAGACCGCTTTGCCAAATGGCCCGTCAAGGTGGCCGAAGTCTCTCGCTTTCGCTCGGGCAAAGAGGTCACCGCCGCCCTCAAAGGGATTGCCGACGGCACGGTGGACATCGTGGTCGGTACGCACAAGCTGCTGAGCGAATCCACCAAATTCCACGACTTGGGCCTGCTGATCATCGACGAAGAACACCGCTTTGGCGTGCGCCACAAAGAGGCCATGAAAGGCCTGCGGGCCGAGGTCGATGTGCTCACGCTCACCGCTACCCCCATCCCCCGCACCATGGGCATGGCTTTGGAAGGCCTGCGCGATTTGAGCGTGATTGCGACTGCGCCTCAACGCCGCCTGGCCATCAAAACCTTTGTGCGCAACGAAGGCACGGGTGTGATCCGCGAGGCGGTGCTGCGCGAACTCAAACGCGGCGGCCAATGCTACTTTTTGCACAACGAGGTCGAGACCATCGAAAACCGCAAGCAAAAGCTCGAAGAAATCCTGCCCGAAGCCCGCATTGCCGTGGCCCACGGCCAGATGCCCGAACGCGAGCTGGAGCGGGTGATGCGCGACTTTGTGGCCCAGCGCTACAACATCTTGCTGTGCTCGACCATCATCGAGACCGGCATCGACGTGCCCACGGCCAACACCATCGTGATCTCTCGCGCCGACAAATTCGGCCTGGCCCAGCTGCACCAGCTGCGCGGGCGCGTGGGCCGCTCGCACCACCAAGCCTATGCCTATTTGATGGTGCCCGAGATCGAAGGCCTGACCAAACAAGCGGCACAGCGTCTCGACGCCATCCAGCAAATGGAAGAACTGGGCAGCGGCTTTTATTTGGCGATGCACGACCTGGAGATCCGCGGCGCGGGCGAGGTGCTGGGCGAAAACCAGAGCGGCAACATGCTCGAAGTGGGCTTTCAGCTTTACAACGAGATGCTGTCCGAAGCGGTGCGCAGCCTCAAAGCGGGCAAAGAGCCCGATTTGCTCAGCCCACTGTCGGTCACCACCGACATCAACCTGCACGCCCCCGCCCTGCTGCCCAACGACTACTGCGGCGACGTGCACCTGCGCCTGAGCTTTTACAAAAAATTGGCCACCGCCAAAACCAGCGACCAGATCGACGCCTTGCTCGAAGAACTGGTGGACCGCTTTGGCAAACTGCCCCCGCAAGCGCAAACCTTGGTGGACGTGCACCGCCTGCGCGTGCTGACCCAGCCCTATGGCGTCATCAAGGTCGATGCCGCCCCGGGTGTCATCCAGATCACCTTCAAACCCAACCCGCCCGTGGACCCCATGGCCATCATTGGCCTGATACAGAAGAACAAACACATCAAGCTGGCGGGCAACGACAAAATCCGCATCGAACGCGAACTGCCTGACCCCAAAGCGCGGGCGCAGATGGTGCGGGATGTGCTGCGGAGTTTGGGGACGCCGAAGGTGGAGGTGGCGGCTTAAAGTAAAAGGTGCACTTGGCAGGTTTCCCCAGAAACGGAGATCTGCGCCTG
>JANQXJ010000040.1 GCA_030729445.1 Limnohabitans sp.
AAAAGAAGAAAACCTGGAGATAAGACATGAGCCAACTCTGGGACACCTCCGGCATCTTGCCGCAAAAAAATGTCGTCATGGCAGGCGAGACCATCCCTGCCATTTTTTGGAATGCGGTGGACGCACGCGGCCCCAATGTCTGGATGCGCCAAAAAGACCTGGGCATCTGGCGCAGCTGGACCTGGAACGAGACCGCACAAGCCGTGCGCGAAATCGGACACGGCCTGATGGCGCTGGGCTTTGAGGCGCGTCACACGGCTTCCATCTTGGCCAACACCAACATTGAGTGGGTGCTGTGCGATTTGGCCGTGCTGAGTGCGGGTGGCGTGTCCAACGGCATTTACCCGACCGATGCGGCCGAGCAGGTGCACTACCTGTGCGAAGACTCGGGCACCCGCGTGCTGTTTGTCGAAGACGACGAGCAACTCGACAAGGCGCTGGCTGTGCGCGAGACCTTGCCCTTGTTGCAAAAAATCGTGGTGTTCGACATGGACGGATTGCGCGACTTCCACGACCCGATGGTCATCAGCCTGAAACAGCTGCAAGACTTGGGTCGCGAACACGCCCAGCAACACCCCGACATGCTCACGCAGCGCAGCGCAGCTTGCAAACCGGAAGATTTGGCCATCTTGGTCTACACCTCGGGCACCACCGGCAAGCCCAAGGGCGGCATGCACAGCCACCACGGACTGGTTTACACCGTGCGCGGCTACAACACCTTGATTGCCCGCGACGAGCGCGACGAGTGCATGTGCTTTTTGCCTTTGTGCCACATCGCTGAGCGCATGGGCGGTGAGTATTTCTCGATGTACACCGGGGCCAAACTCAACTTTGTCGAAAACCCCGAAACGGTGCCCGAAAACGTGCGTGAAATCGCGCCCACCGTGTTCACCGCCGTGCCCCGTGTGTGGGAAAAGTTTTACTCAGGCGTGATGATCGCGCTCAAGGAAGCGGGCGGTTTGCAGCAAGCGGTGTATGGCTGGGCCATTGGTGTGGGCCACCAAGTCGCCGATTTGGTGCTGGCACAAAAGCCGGTGCCTGGCAGCCTCAAGCTGCGCTTTCATGTGGCGCGTTTGTTGGCGCTCAACAACGTGCGCAAGATGATCGGCATCCACCGTGCACGCTTTTTGGTGACCGGTGCAGCGCCGATTTCCCCCGATTTGGTGCGCTGGTATTTGGCGCTGGGCTTGCCCATGCTCGAAGTCTGGGGCATGACCGAGACCTGCGGTGCCGCCACCGGCGTGCCCGCTGACCGCATCAAGCCCGGCTCGATTGGCCCGGCTGCCGAGTACAACGAGATGCGCCTAGACCCAGTGACCAGCGAGATTCTGGTGCGCGGCCCCAACGTGTTCATGGGTTACCTGAATTTGCCCGAAAAAACCGCCGAAACCATCGATGCCGACGGCTGGCTGCACACGGGCGATGTGGGTGTGGTGGACGAGGAAGGGTTTTTCCGCATCACCGATCGCATGAAAGACATCATCATCACAGCCGGGGGCAAGAACATCACCCCGAGCGAGCTGGAAAACGAACTGAAATTCTCGCCTTACGTCACCGATGCGGTGGTGATTGGCGACAAGCGACCTTATTTGACTGTGATCATCATGATCGACCAGGAAAACGTGGAGAAATACGCGCAGGACAACGACGTGCCCTTCTCCAACTACGCCAGCCTCACGCACAGCGCTGAAGTGCAGGGTTTGATCCAGGCCGAAGTGGACCGCGTCAACAAGAAGTTTGCCCGCGTCGAGCAAATCAAAAAATTCTGGTTGCTCGACACGCAGCTGAGCGCCGAAGATGAAGAACTGACCCCGACCATGAAGCTCAAGCGCAAACTGGTCGAGAAGAAATATACGCCCCAGATCGAGGCGATGTACCGCTGATTCAACTCACCCTTTTCTACAACAGGAGACCTGCAACATGAAAATTAAACTCAGCCTCATCGCCGCTGCGATGGCCCTGACCGCTGGCGCGGCCATGGCCCAGACGCAAGGCGTGTCCAAAACCGAAATCACCCTTGGCTCCATCCAGGATTTGTCGGGCCCCTTGGCGGGCTTTGGCAAACAGGTGCGCTTGGGCATGATGCTGCGCGTGGATGAAGCCAACGAGCAAGGCGGCATCAACGGCCGCAAGTTCAAGCTGCTGGTCGAAGACTCGGCCTATGACCCCCGCCGCGCCGTTTTGGCCGCGCAAAAGCTGGTCAACCAAGACAAAATTTTTGCCATGATCGGTCACATCGGTACGGCACAAAACATGGCCGCCATGCCGGTGCAGTTCCAGAAGAACGTGATCAACTTCTTCCCCGTCACAGCTGCGCGTGAAATGTACGAGCCCTTCCACAAGCTTAAGTACTCCTTTGCCGCCACCTACTACGACCAGATGCGTTTGGGTGTGCCGATCCTGGTGAAGGAAAAGAACGCCAAGCAAATTTGCGCCATGCACCAAGACGATGAATTTGGTCTGGAAGTGTTCCGCGGTGCCACAGCCGGCCTGCAGACCCTGGGCATGAAATTCGCAGAAGTCACGACCTACAAACGTGGTGCCACAGACTTTGCCTCGCAGATGCAAAAACTGGCCTCGGCCAAGTGCGACTTTGTGGTCATGGGCACCATCATCCGTGAAACCATTGGCGGCATTGCCACCGCACGCCGCTTGGGCTTCAACCCCACTTTCCTAGGTTCAAGCGCGTCTTACACCGACTTGATTCACAAGTTGGGCGGCCCTGCCATGAACGGCTTTTACGCCACCATGTCGACCCAGCACCCTTACTTGGACGAGGCGGCTCAGCCTATTCGTTTCTGGGCCAACAAGTACAAGACCAAGTTCAACGAAGACCCGACCGTGTTCTCGGTTTATGGTTACAACGCCATCGATTCTTTCCTGCGTGCGGTTGAGAAATCAGGTGCCAACGTGACCACCGAGAGCATCATCAAGGCCATGGACACCATGGTGATCCCACCCGATATTTTCGGTACGGGCGAGATGACCTTCACTGCCACCAAGCGCTTGGGCAGCAATGCTTCGCGCATGTCACAAATCACCGACGGCCGCTGGAAAGTGACCTCGGGTTACTTCAGCGACAAGAAGTAAATCCACCAACACCCGCTGTACGAATAAACCGCCAGCGCCCGCGAGGGACTGGCGGTTTTTTCACATGCGCTTACCGCAGGTCGGGCCTTGATGCTCCGACCACCAACCCCTTGCCCAGCGGGCAAGAATCCCTGCAAATCACACCTGTTCCAGCAGAAAAATTCAGTCAGACACTCCATTTTTTACGAAGTTAATAGCCTTTTGAATCAGAAAAAAATTGCGCCTTCTGCCCTAGACTTCAAGCCGCTCACCGGGATTGTTGTTCACGCGGCAGGTCGTCCCGGTGCTTTGGATTTTTTTGCCGGATTTGAAAGGTCTTTATGGAAACCGTTGCCCCTCTTTGGTTGTGGGCCACTTTTGTGGCCATCGTGCTGGTGTCGCTCTTCGTCGATTTTGTCGTGCTCAAAAAGCAGGGGGCACACGACATCGGCGTCAAGGAAGCGTTCAACTGGTCGCTGATCTGGATTGCCTTGAGTTTTTTGTTCAACGGTTTGTTTTGGTTCGCCATCCGCGACACCACGGGCTCGGTGGAGATTGCCAACACCAAGTCGCTGGAGTTTCTGACGGGTTACCTGATTGAGAAATCATTGGCGGTGGACAACATCTTTGTTTTCCTGATGATCTTCACCTACTTTGCCGTGCCCTCGCATTTCCAAAAGCGTGTGCTGATGATCGGCATCATCGGGGCCATCGTGCTGCGCACCATCATGATTTTGGTGGGTGGCTGGTTGCTCCAGCAGTTCCACTGGATCTTGTACGTGTTTGGTGCTTTCCTGATTCTCACGGGCGTGAAGATGTGGTGGGCCGCTGGCCAGGAGCCTTCGCTGGACGATAACCCTGCGCTCAAGTTGCTGCGCAAAATTTTGCCTGTCAGCAAAGACTACGACGGTGAAAAATTCTGGACCATGGAGAATGGCAAGAAGATCGCGACCCCGCTGTTCATGGTGATCTGCCTGATTGCTTTGACCGATGTGATCTTTGCGGTGGACTCGATCCCGGCGATTTTTGCGATCACTTCGGACCCCTTCATTGTGCTGACCAGCAACGTGTTCGCGATCCTGGGTTTGCGTGCCATGTATTTCTTGCTGGCGGCGGTGGCCAACAAGTTCCACCTGCTCAACTACGGCCTGGCTGTGATCCTGGTGTTCATCGGCACCAAGATGTGCCTGATCGACGTGTTCAAGATTCCAGTGAGCATCTCGCTGGGTGTGGTGGTCGGCATCCTGGCCGTGACCATGTTGTTGAGTGTGCGCTCAGCCAAGTCCTGACGCGCTGCGCTCTTGAAGAAGCCTCCATGGTCATCAGCCTTGGGGGCTTTTTGACTTCCGAAGCTGCGGTATCTTTGAGTGTCCGTGTCTACCTGTTTTTTGACTTCGTGACTCAATGGGCTGCGACATTGGCCTGCAAGAGCCGATGCACCAGCGGGTGCTGCACCTTCTTTTCGGTGCCGATGGCAAAAAAGTTTTCCTTCACGCCTTCGCAGGGACCCAGGCGCTGCACGTCGTAATGCGCCAGCAGCTCGTCGTGCACCCACTCGGCAGCCGGGAACACGCCCATGCCACTTTCCCCAAAGGTTTTGAGCAAGGCACTGTCTTCGAACTCGCCCACGATGCGCGGGCGGATGCCATGCTGTTCAAACCAATGGTCCAACCGGGCGCGCACGGCGGTGTGGCCGGTGGGCAGCAGCACAGGCACATCGGCCAGGCTGGCTGGAAACTTCTTTTTGGCTGCCTTGACCAGCGCCGCCGTGCCATACCAGGACACGGGTGATGTGCCCAGGGCATGGTTGTAGAGCTTGATGTTGGCGTTGCCCGGTGCGGGCCGGTCCGAGAGCACCACATCCAGGCGGTGCAAGGCCAGGTCGCCCAGCAGGTCGTCGAACTCGCCTTCGTGGCAGAGCAAGCGCAAGTGGGGCTCGCCCATGACCGGTTGCATCAGGCGGCGCACCACCAGTTTGGGCAAGCCATCCGAAATGCCTGCGGCCAGACGTACGGTGGGTGAACTCACCGCATCCCGCACCATCGCAGGCAAGTTTTCACCCAACTGAAAAATTTGGTCCGCTTGTTGCATGGCCGCCAGCCCGGCATCGGTCAGCACCAGGCCGCGCCCGGCCGGTTTGAGCAGGGCGTAGCCCAAAGATCGCTCCAGCTCACGCACCTGGGCACTCACGGTTTGCACCGCCATGCCCAGCTTGTCGGCGGCTCGGGTGATGCCACCCTCCTTGGCCACGACCCAGAAGTAATACAGGTGCTTGTAGTTGAAGGTGGTGCGCATGGCAGTTTTTTTGAGCGTATGAATGAAGCATTATCTGATTTAACGGAAGTCACGAGAGTCGTCAAATCAGAGGGCGTGGCATCGGTGCTTTTCTCATGGCAGTGACATCAGCCGTTTGTCGGGGCTTGTCGATACCTGAAGGCTTTTGGTGCGTGACTCAAATCCCCAACTGCTTGGCTGCCAGCTCTTTCATGATCTCTTCGGCACCGCCGCCGATCATCATCACTTTCACTTCGCGGTAAACCCGCTCGCTCACGGTGCCGCGCATGTAGCCCATGCCGCCCAGCATTTGCACCGCGGCATCGGCGCAAAACTGCATGGTTTGGGTGGCGTGGTTTTTCAGCAGACACACCTGGGCCACCCACTCGGCACCGGTCTGGCCCGCATCGGCTTGCTGCGTCACGGCATCGACCCAGGCTTGGGTCGATGAGATGCGCATTTGCATGTCCATCAGTTTGTGTCGGATCGCTTGCCGCTCGATCAGGGCCGCGCCAAAGGTCTGGCGTTGGCGTGCCCAGTCCAGCGCTTCGTCAAAACAAGCCTGTGCAAAACCCAGTGCCATGGCCGACATGGCCAAGCGCTCGCCGTTGAAGTTGCCCATGATCATCTTGAAGCCTGCGCCTTCGTCGCCCAGGCGGTAACGCTGGGGCACGCGCACACCGTCAAAGCGCAGCTGCGCCGTGTCCGAGCTGTGCCAACCCATCTTGTGAAGGCGCGTGCGCGTGATTCCGGGCGTGTCACCGGGCACCACCAGCATCGAGATGCCGCTGGCCCCTTTGCTGGCCGGGTGGGTGCGCACGGCCAACGTGATCCAGTCGGCCCGCAGGCCCGAGGTGATGAAGACTTTTTCGCCGTCGATCACGTAGTCGCCACCATCGGCTCGCGCCGTGGTGCGCAGGCTGGCCACGTCCGAGCCACCAACGGGCTCGGTGATGGCCAGTGCCGCGATGCGCTCGCCGAGTAGAACCGGGGGTACCACTTCGGCCTGCAGCTCGGCACTGCCATGCGCCATGACCGGCGGCAGGCCGATGTTGAGCGAGAAAAGACTGGCCATCACACCGCCACTGCCGCCATAACGCGCCAGGGTTTGCGACATCAGGTTGCGCGCACGCCAAGGTGCGGGTGTACCGCCCAAGTGCTCGGGATAGCCCAAGCCCAGCAGGCCCAGCTGTGCGGCTTGGGTGTAAAGCGATCGGTCAAATTGACCGGCTTCTTCCCAAGCGGGCACATGTGGGGCGATGGCTTGTTTGGCAAAGCGCTCCACGGTGGTCTGCAGGCTTTGCAGGTCTTCGGTGGTGAAATCGGTGGTGAATCCAGCGGTGCTCATGCAGCGTCCTTCCATTGCACCAGCACCTGGCCAGGGCCCACTTGTTGGCCCACGCTGGCCGAGAGGCTGTGCACCACCGCATTGCGTGGGGCACACAAGATGTGTTCCAGCTTCATCGACTCGATCACCAGCACAGCGTCGCCTTGTTGGACCGATTGGCCTTCTTGCACATGCAGTGCGATCAGCTTGCCGTTGAAGGGGGCGCGCAAAGACTGCGCGGCTTGGGCGCTGGCGCCTGTGCTGGGTGCGCTGTGGCTTTGGTCGGTGAGCCACAGCTCAAAACATTCGGGGCCTTGCAGCTGCACATGCCAGTGCACAGCGTTGGAGGTGCTCCGGCACGCCACGGCGCGGGCGTGCCAGTGGCAGCCGTTCAAGTCGATGTGCAGCTGTTCAGCGATGTGTTGCAAGTGGACCTTGTGTGTGGCCTCGCCTGTTTGAATGCGCACTCTGCCTTGCCCGAGTTCCCGCAAGTTCAGCGAGAGGGTGTCTGTGCCTAGGCCCATGCGCACTGGCCGCGTGAAGGGGCAGGGCATGGCGGTTGCAGGCGCTTGGTTGGCATAGATCACAGCCAGCGCCGCCACTGTGCGTGCCGCGCTCGTGGCTTGCAGGCTTTGGCGCACCACATCGGCCTGTTCGGCCAAGAAGGGAATCAAGGCCTCACCCGCACGGAACACCGGGTGCTGCAAGCACGCGGCCAAAAACGCCCGGTTGGTCGGCAGGCCCAGCACAGCGGTCTGGTCCAAGCCCGTGCGCAGGTGGTCGATGGCCTCTGCGCGGGTGGGCGCGTGGGCAATCAGCTTGCCCAGCATGGCGTCGTAGTGGGGCGTGACCACCGCGCCCGCATGCAGCGCATGGTCAAAGCGCAAGCCCTCAGGCGCTGCAAAAGCTTGCACCGTGCCGGTCTGCGGTGTGAAGTGTTCGTCTTCGGCGCACAGGCGCACCTCGATGGCGTGGCCTTGCAGGCGCACATCGGCTTGCGCCAGGGGCAGCGGCTCACCGCGTGCGATGCGCAGTTGCCATTCCACCAAGTCGAGCCCGGTGAGCAGCTCGGTGACTGGGTGTTCCACTTGCAGCCTGGTGTTCATCTCCATGAGATAAAACGGTTTGTCCGCTTGGGCCTCGTCCAGCAAAAACTCTACCGTGCCCGCACCCACATAGCCCGCCGATTGCGCGAGGGCAATGGCCGCTTGTCCGAGCTGCGCGCGGAGTGCAGCATCTACGGCCGGGCTGGGTGATTCTTCGATGATCTTTTGGTGACGACGCTGCACCGAGCAGTCGCGCTCACCCAGGTGGATGCAGTGGCCATGCTGGTCGGCCATGACCTGCACCTCGATGTGGCGGGGCCTAAGCAAGGCACGCTCCATCAGCAAGTCGCCGTTGCCAAAACCGGCCAGCGCTTCCGAGCGCGCACTTTGAAGTGAAGGCAGCAGTTGGGCCATGTCGGTCACCAGGCGCATGCCGCGCCCGCCACCCCCGGCCACGGCTTTCACCATCAGCGGCAGGCCCAGACGCTGCGCATGCGCCGTGAAAGTGGCATCGCTTTGGTCAGCGCCCAAGTAACCCGGCAGGCAGGGCACCCCGTGTTTTTGGGCCAGCGCTTTGGCAGCCGACTTGCTGCCCAGTGCCCGAATCGCCTCGGGCGGAGGCCCGACCCAAGTCAGGCCCGCGTCGATCACCGCTTGGGCGAACTCGGCGTTCTCGCTCAAAAAACCATAGCCGGGGTGCACTGCATCGGCGCCGGTGGCCTGCGCTGCCGCCAGCAGTTTGTCGATACGCAAATAGGAGTCGACCGACAGCGTGCCTCCTAAGGCATAGGCTGTGTCGGCTTCTTGCACATGCAGGGCGTCCTGGTC
>JANQXJ010000041.1:0-2990 GCA_030729445.1 Limnohabitans sp.
GGGCTGGTCGGGCCTTTGCCGGTAGGCGTAACTTCGGGCCACAAATCGCCCAGCAGGTTGAGCATGATGGCTGGTGAATGTTGGCGCGGCTGCGTGAGCGGCAAACCTGCCAGCGTGCGCACCTGCAAATCAAACTGCGACTGGTCGCAGGCGTTCATGGTGTAGTGGCCGCTGTTGTGCGGGCGTGGGGCCATTTCGTTCACGACCAGCTGGCCGCCTTCGAGCAGGAAAAATTCCACGCACAGCACGCCCACGTAATTCAAACCTTCGGCAATGGCGCGTGTCGCGGCCACAGCTTGCGCAGCCACATCGGCCGGCACCGCACCTTCGTACACGCTGGTCACGGCCAAAATGCCTTCGCGGTGCAGGTTCAGTTGCACCGGAAAATTCACCACCTGCCCATCGGCACCACGCGCCACGATCACTGAGCACTCGGCCTGCAGCGGCAGCATTTTTTCGAGCACGCAGGGCACACCCTTGAGCTCGGCCCAAGCCGCCGCCAATGCTTCGCGGGTCTTCACGCGGATCTGGCCCTTGCCGTCGTAACCCATGCGTGAAGTCTTCAAAATACCGGGCAACAAATCCTCGCCCACAGCAGCCAACTGCGCCGCCGTCTCGATCACGGCATGCGGCGCGACCGGCACGCCGCAACGCACAAAGTGGGCCTTCTCGGCAGCGCGGTCTTGCGCAATCGCCACAGATTCGGACGACGGGGCCACCGGGCGGTGTGCGCCCAGCGTCAGCAGGGCCGGTGCAGGCACGTTTTCAAACTCGGTGTTGATGGCGGCGCAGCGCTGAATCAGCTGCGCCACGCCCTGCTCGTCCAAATAATCGGTCTGTATGTGGTGGTGACTCACCAGCCCGGCCGGGCTGGCCGCATCGGGGTCAAGCACAGCCGTGAAGTAACCCATGGCCTGCGCGGCTTGCACGAACATGCGGCCCAGCTGGCCGCCGCCCATCACGCCCAGTGTGGCCATTTGGCCATTGACCATGGAGCCCGGCAAAATAGCGCGGCTCATGCGGCACCCACCGGTGGAAGGGTCATGGCACGGGCCATGGTGGTTTGTTCGGTGCGAAAGGCTTCGAGCTTTTGACGCAAAGCCGGGTCGTTGTTGGCCAGCATGGCCACCGCAAACAGGGCCGCGTTGGCCGCACCCGCTGCGCCAATGGCAAAAGTGGCCACCGGCACGCCCTTGGGCATTTGCACAATGCTGTGCAGCGAATCCACCCCCGACAGCGCCTTGGTCTGCACCGGCACACCCAGCACCGGCACCACGGTTTTGGCCGCGATCATGCCCGGCAGGTGGGCCGCGCCGCCCGCGCCGGCGATGATGGCCTGCAGGCCGCGCTCAGCCGCGCTCTGTGCATAAGCAAACATATCGTCCGGCATTCTGTGGGCCGAAACCACGCGGGCATCGTGAGCGATGCCAAACTGTTGGAGAATCTGGACTGCGTGCTGCATGGTGTCCCAGTCGGAGCTGGAACCCATGACGACGCCGATGAGCGCTTGAGTCATTGGGTGCTTTTCGTGATCAATGTCGAATTTTAAGGTTTCGCCCCGCCCGGAGCCGAAACACAACCCGGAACACTCCCGCCATGATGGACGTCACGATACAAAATTTTGAAGCCGAGGTGATTGAAGCCTCCATGACCACGCCCGTGCTGGTGGACTTTTGGGCCCCTTGGTGCGGCCCCTGCAAATCGCTGGGCCCCGTCCTCGAAAAAGTGGAAACCGCCTACGAAGGCCGCTTCAAGCTGGTCAAGATCAACTCCGATCAAGAGCAGCAACTGGCCCAGGCCTTTGGCATCAAAAGCATCCCCACCTGTGTGCTGCTGATGAACGGCCAGCCGGTCGACGGCTTCATGGGCGCTTTGCCCGAAGGCCAAGTCAAGCAGTTCTTGGACAAACACCTGCCCGCCGAAGGCGAGCTGCAAGCACAAGCCGCCGCCCAAGAAGCCGAAGAACACCTGCAAGCGGGTGACGCAGACAGCGCTCGCGCCGCCTTGGAGCAAGCCCTGGCCACCGACCCCGGTAACGACGATGCGCGTTTTGACCTGGTCAAGCTGCTGATTGGCTTGGGTGAGTTGGCCGAAGCCTCCGCTTTGTTGGCCCCGGCCATGGCCCGCATCCCGGTGCCGCTGCGCTTTGAGGCGCAAACCCAGTGGCTCAAAGCTTTGGAATTTATCACCACAGATCCCCGCGGCGAATGGGACTTGGACCAGTTTGACGCCTTGATTGCCCAAAATAAACGCGACTTTGAGGCCCGTTTTGCCAAAAGCCGCTTGCTGATCGCCATTGGCCAATGGGAAGCGGCCATGGACGAATTGCTCGAAATCATCATGCGCGACAAGAAGTGGGACAACGAAGCCCCCCGCAAAACCTTTGTCGCCTTGCTGGAGCTGATGACACCGCCCAAGCCCAAAACACAAGACGCCACCGGCAAATCAGCAGGCGGCATCGAGTTGATGGGCAAAGCGGCCCTGCAAGAAGACCCGCTCTTGGCCATGATCTCCAGCTACCGACGCAAGCTGAGCATGGCGCTCAACTGAGCACCCTTCAACGCCAAACACAAAGCCCGATCCGGCTGCAGCGGTGCAGTCAGATCGGGCTTTTTCATGGGTTCGCGCCCTAGCGCTTCAGCGCGTTGGCCCCGCCTGACGCTCGATGTCCATGTGCATGCGCTGCAGCAAACCGACCCACATGAGCACCTCGCCCACCACAAACATCGGCCCCACCAACAAGCCCACCAGGTCGTCCACAAAAGCGGGTTTTTTACCTTCGAAATAGTGACCGATGAACTGGATGACCCAGCCTATGAAGAACAGGCCCAAGCCCGCCTGCCACACCGCCAAGCCCATGTCTTGCGCCAGAGGCGGCACCTCATGAGCGGCCGCGATCAACACGCCATTGACCACCGATGTGGCCACACCCAGCAACACATCGCCCCGGCTCAGGTACCAAACGCTGGTCAGTGCCCACATGGCCCAGG
>JANQXJ010000041.1:3090-8538 GCA_030729445.1 Limnohabitans sp.
ACATCTTGGCGCAGCCAACTGGCACAACTGACTTCTGTGCATTTTGGCGCTGCCCTCTGGCTGGTCAAGGGTGTTTTCCTGTATGCCGTGCTCATGAGCCCCGGCGCCACCCCGCTGGTGGACAGCACCGCCTACCTGTGGATGCGCGGCAGCCTGGAACTGGTATGCCTGGCTGTGTTCTGGGGCGCATCGCTTCATCCGCGCGGCCGCACGGCCGTCAACGCCAGCTTGCTGGTGGCTGGCACCACCTGCCTGCTCGATGCCATGACACTGCTGGCCTTCACCGACTGATTTCATACCTCCCAAGAAAAAGGCGCTGCAGGGCAGCGCCTTTTTTGCGTCCAACGCGCCGTGAGGCTCAGCCCATCAACTTGTTCATGGCCTCTTCGTATTTGGCGGCCGTGTTCTCGATCACCTCGCGCGGCAAGCGTGGCGCAGGCGGGGTTTTGTCCCAAGGCTTGCCATTGACCGTGGCGGTCTCCAGCCAGTCGCGCAAAAACTGTTTGTCGTAGCTCGGTGGGTTGGCACCTTCCTTGTAACTGTCGGCGGGCCAGTAACGCGATGAATCGGGCGTCAGCACCTCGTCCATCAGCACCAAGGTGCCATCGGCATCCAGGCCAAACTCGAACTTGGTGTCGGCAATGATGATGCCTTTGGTGGCCGCAATGTCACGCGCGGCTTTGTAGAGCTGGATGCTGATGTCGCGGATGCGGGTGGCCAGGTCGGCGCCGATCATCTCCACCGTGCGCTCGAAGGTGATGTTTTCGTCGTGCTCACCCACCGCCGCTTTAGCGGCCGGGGTGTAGATGGGCTCTGGCAGACGGCTGGCGTTTTTCAGGCCTGCGGGCAGCTTCACGCCGCACACGGCTTGGTTGTCCTGGTATTCCTTCCAGCCGCTGCCCGCCAGATAACCGCGCACCACCGCCTCGACCGGGATGGGTTTCAGGCGCTTGACCAGCATGGAGCGGCCTTGGACTTGTGGCACTTCTTCGGCGCTCACCACGCTCTCTGGCGCTTCGCCCGTCAGGTGGATTGGGCAGATGTTCAGGCCTTTTGGCCCGAGCTGGTCAAACCAGAACAGCGCCATTTGCGTGAGCAAAACGCCTTTGCCTGGAATCGGCTCGCCCATGATCACGTCGAACGCGCTGATGCGGTCCGAGGCCACCATCAAGATGCGGTCATCACCCACAGCGTAGTTGTCACGCACCTTGCCACGCGCCAGCAAAGGCAAGGAAGTCAGGGCCGAGGTGTGAAGCGCAGAAGTCATGGCAAAAAACAGTCCAGCAAAAAAGAAAAAGGCCCGTTGAACAGTCAACGGGCCATTCGGGTCAATTATCGCAGGCTCAGTTCACCACTTGCGCCAATTCACCGCGTGCGTAACGGGCGGCCACCACCTGCAGGTTGTCGCCCTTGATCTTGGGGGCCTGGCCTTCGCAGCCGAACTCCAAATAACGCTGCTTGCAGATTTGCTTGGCCGCTTCGCGGGCGGGTTTGAGCCATTCACGCGCGTCGAACTTGTCGGGGTTCTCGAACAAGAACTTGCGGCACGCGGCCGTCATCGCCAAACGGATGTCGGTGTCGATGTTGATCTTGCGCACGCCGTGCTTGATGGCTTCCTGGATTTCTTCGACCGGCACGCCGTAGGTTTCCTTCATCTTGCCGCCGTATTGGTTGATCATGGCCAGCAGCTCTTGTGGCACGCTGGACGAGCCGTGCATCACCAAATGGGTGTTGGGGATGCGCTGGTGGATTTCCTTGACGCGGCTGATGGCCAAAATGTCGCCCGTGGGCTTGCGGCTGAACTTGTAGGCGCCGTGGCTGGTGCCAATGGCAATGGCCAGCGCGTCCAGGCCTGTGGCCTTGACGAACTGAGCGGCTTCTTCGGGGTCGGTCAGCATCTGGCTGTGGTCCAGTTTGCCTTCGGCGCCAATGCCGTCTTCTTCACCGGCTTCTCCGGTTTCCAGATTGCCCAAGCAACCCAATTCGCCCTCGACCGACACACCCACCAGGTGGGCCATCTCGACCACACGGCGTGTCACGTCCACGTTGTAGGCAAATTCGGCCGGGGTTTTACCGTCTTCGAGCAAGGAGCCGTCCATCATCACCGACGAAAAACCGAGGTTGATCGCGCCCTGGCAAATCGCCGGGCTTTGGCCGTGGTCTTGGTGCATGACCAGCGGAATGTGCGGCCACTGCTCGGTGGCCGCCTGGATCAGGTGCTTGATGAAGGGCTCACCCGCGTATTTGCGAGCACCCGCGCTGGCCTGCAAGATGACAGGCGCACCGACTTCGTCGGCGGCCATCATGACGGCCTGGACTTGCTCCAGGTTGTTGACGTTGAAAGCCGGAATGCCGTAGCCGTTGACGGCGGCATGGTCCAGCAGCTCGCGCATAGAAACGAGTGCCATGGTGGTGATTTCCCGAGGAGTTGAAGATTCTGGATAGCCGGCATGTAACCGGCTTGTAACTACCCCAGATTTTATAGGTTTTGGGCCACCACTCAGCTGCTAGCTCTGGCCAACAGACCCACCACGCAGCCGTGGTGGGGTTACCTCTGCCTCAGTCTGCTCGGCAAATCTTGAGCGTGTTGGTGCCGCCCGGCGTGCCCATGGGCTCGCCCACGGTGATGGCGTAGACATCGCCCGACTGCACAATACCGCGCTTTTTCAGGTGCGCTTCGGCATCGGCCAAGGCGGTATCGCGGTCGGCGCTGGTGTCCATCAGCAAGGGGCTGACGTTGCGCATCAGCGCCATCTTGCGCTGGGTCGCGACCTTGGGCGTGAGGGCATAAATGGGCATGCGCACGCTGTGGCGGCTCATCCACAACGCGGTCGAACCCGAATCGGTCAGGGCCACAATCGCTTTGGCCTTGAGGTGGTGCGCCGTGAACAGCGCTCCCATGGCGATGGCATGGTCGATGCGGTCAAAATGCGCCCCCACAAAGTCATCGTCCAATGGGTCGTGGTCTGTTTTTTCGGCTTCCAGACAAATGGCAGCCATCATTTCGACCGTCTCCAACGGGTACTTGCCTGCCGCGGTTTCAGCGCTGAGCATCACCGCATCGGTGCCATCCAGCACCGCATTGGCCACGTCCGACACTTCGGCGCGGGTAGGCACCGGGTTGACGATCATGCTCTCCATCATCTGCGTGGCCGTGATGACCAGCCTGTCCATCTCGCGAGCGCGTTTGATCATGTGTTTTTGCAGGCCCGGCACGGCGGCATTGCCCACCTCCACGGCCAGATCACCCCGTGCCACCATGATGCCGTCCGACACCGCCAAGATGCGGTCCAGCTCAGGAATGGCTTCGGCGCGTTCGATCTTGGCGATCAGGCCGGGCCGGTGGCCGTTGATGCAAGCCACGTTGCACAGTTGGCGGGCCATTTCCATGTCGGTGGCGTTTTTGGGGAAGCTCACCGCCACATAGTCGGCCTGCAGGCTCATGGCCGTCTTGATGTCTTCCATGTCCTTGGCCGTCAGGGCCGGGGCTGTCAAGCCGCCGCCCTGCTTGTTGATGCCCTTGTTGTTGGATAACTCGCCGCCGAGCTTGACGGTGGTCTGCACCTGCTCGCCTTTGACCGCGTTCACGGTGAGCACGATCAGGCCATCGTTGAGCAAAAGCACATCGCCCGCTTTCACATCACGCGGCAACTCTTTGTAATCGAGGCCCACACCATGAATGTCACCCAGCTCGGTGCGCGAGGCGTCCAGCACAAAGGGGGCACCGGGCTCGAGCATGACTTTGCCTTCGGCAAATTTGCCAACTCGGATCTTGGGGCCCTGCAGGTCGGCCATGATGGCCACCTCGCGGCCCGCGCGTTGCGAGGCTTCGCGCACCAAGCGGGCGCGGTCGACGTGGTCTTGCGCCTTGCCGTGGCTGAAGTTCAGTCGAACCACATTGACGCCTGCTCGGATCATGGCTTCAAGCAGTGCGGGATCGCTGGAAGCAGGGCCTAAGGTAGCAACAATCTTGGTGGCGCGACGGGGCATCAGGAGATCTCCAATGTAATTTGGTTTCAATTCTCACACGAAATCGGTTACATGACGGGATCTTTTGTGGGCTTTCTTGCGATCAATAACCGTCACCCAATGTCGGAAAGACTCGTCAATTTGAGACTTTTGACGACAAGTTACCGCCAGATCAATCCCGTTACTGACTGTTTCCCTGGTCAATCCCCTTGAATTGATCCTTGTCAGCCCAGTGAAACGCCAAGCCGACTAAACTCCACCCTAATCGATTTACATGCAAGCGTCATGACTGCCTTACACACCCCACACACCGATCAACCGATTCCTTTGGATCAGCCCCTGCCGCACCGCAAGACCTTGCGCGAGTGGTTGATCCCCCTGTCCGAGCGCAGCACGGTACGTGCCTTGGTGCTGCTCGCTTTGGATTACGCCTTGTTTTTTGCCCTGATCACTGCCACGGTACTGCTCGAAAGCGTCTGGGCCAAACTGCTTTGCGGCTCAGTGGCAGGCTTTGTGATTGGCCGCCTGTTCGTGATTGGCCACGACGCTTGCCACCAAAGCCTGACGCCCCACCGCGAACTCAACAAGGTGTTGGGCCGCATCGCATTTTTGCCATCGCTCACGCCTTACAGCCTGTGGGACACCGGCCACAACGTGGTGCACCACGGTTACACCAACCTCAAGGGTGTGGATTTTGTTTGGACACCCCTGACGGCAGAAGAATTTGCCAAGCTGAACTTCGCAGAGCGTCTGCTCCAACGCGCTTACCGCAGTGGCTGGGCACCTGGTTTGTATTACATGATCGAGATCTGGTGGAAGCGCGAGTTTTTCCCGAACAAAACCCACATGCCTACACGCCGCCCGATCTTCTTCAAAGACAGCCTGATGGTGAGTGTTTTTGGTGCCGTGTGGGTCGCGGTCATTGCGGCCGCCGCCCTCTACACCGAGCAATCGGTGCTGCTGTCGCTGCTCATGGGCGTGCTGATCCCCTTCTTCTTCTGGAACACCATGATCGGCTTTGTGGTCTACGTGCACCACACCCATGTGAAAGTGTCTTGGCACGACAACAAAGCCGCCTGGACCAAAGCCGCGCCCTTTGTGTCGACCACCGTGCACCTGACCTTCCCGTTCAAGATCGGCGCCATGATGCACCACATCATGGAGCACACCGCACACCATGTGGACATGAGCATCCCGCTGTACCGCCTCAAGCAAGCGCAGACCAAGCTCGAAGAAATGCTGCCCGGGCGCATCATCGTGCAGCCCTTCTCATGGAAGTGGTACTTCGAGACCGCCCAAAACTGCAAGCTGTACGACTTTGGCCGCGAATGCTGGACCGACTTCAAAGGCACCATGACCAGCCCGGTGCGCGGCAACTTGCCGCCTGCTGCACAAGCCTGAAGAGGGCTTTGACACCAACAACAAAAAACCCCGACATGCGGGGTTTTTTGTTGGGACATGTTCTTCACGCGTCAGGGG
>JANQXJ010000042.1 GCA_030729445.1 Limnohabitans sp.
GGTGTATTCCCAGCAAAGCCAAGACTCGACCAAAAAAGGCTCTGCCGGCTTTGGTTGGGATCTTGTCAAGAACATCGCTGCTACGCCGAAGTAATTCGGCATACAGGACGCGCAAAAGTGAACAAAATGAAAACGGCACAGGTCGCCGATGTCTGATCTTTCGCGCAGTTCTGCCGTTCCCCTGTTCCAGCGCCTTTGCGCGCGGGACGGGGAACCGGGTGACGCAACGAGCTTTGACGCGGTAGGGCTGCAAGCCTCTATCGCCAACGAACTCGCTGGATTGCTCAATACCCGCTGTGGCTTGACCATGGCTGAATTTTTGGAATGCCAAGGTACCGTTTTAGATTACGGCGTACCGGACTTTTCCGCATTGTCTTGCCGCTCAACCGATGACTTGAACCTGGTCAGCAAAGCAGTGCAACACGCAATTGAACTCTTCGAACCCCGCTTGTCACACACCGAAGTGCGGGCAACACACAGCGATACCAGCCTGCCCGGGCGAGCCCAATTGCATATCATGGGCGCTGTTCGCTTGGGCTTGACACTGCGGAGGGTTGACTTTGACATGCCGGTGAACTTGTCCGATGGCGCATCGAGGGCTGCCTGATGCTTGCCGACGATGACCTGATTGAATATTACAAACGCGAGCTGAGCTATCTGCGCCGTCAGGGGGCTGACTTTTCAGCTCGTTACCCCAAGGTGGCTTCTCGACTGGCCTTTGGCGGGGCTGAATCACCTGATCCGCACACGGAACGCCTGATTGAAGCCAATGCCTTCTTGGCTGCGCGGGTACATCGAGACCTTGACCGAGAGTTCCCCCAAGTTGCCGCTGCACTGCTCGAAAGTCAATGCCCTTCACTGATACAGCCAGTGCCCTCTATTTCCGTGGCGCAATTGGCGCTGGACCCGACACAAGGCAAAGTCACAGCCGGCTACCGGGTGCCACGCCACACGGTTTTGGTGGCGCGCACAGCCAGCGGTGAAACTTGTCGCATGCGAACTGCCTGGGACAACGTGCTGTGGCCTCTGAGCATCACAGACGTGCGCCTCTCGGGTGCTTCGACACTCTGTTTGCAAATCAACTGCACCGAAGGCTTGACTCTGAATGAGCTGGCATTGGACAGCCTGCGCTTGCACCTTCATGGCGATTGGATGAGCACCATGCCGCTCTACGAGCTGCTTATCAGCGCTGTGGTGGGCGTCGAGGTGATGGATGCGGCGGGCCTCGTGCATCACTTGCCGCGCACCGCTTGGCGCGAAGTTGGCTACGAAGACGACCAAGCCGTGCTGCCCAACCCTCCGCACGCAGCAGCCGCCTATGGGCTTTTGCAAGAGTACTTTTCCTTTCCTGGAAAATTCCACTTCTTCGATGTCACTGGCCTGGCCGGTCGCCTTGGCTCTGGCTCACAGTTTGAACTGCGCCTGCAACTGGACCGTGGTGCCCGCGGTCTGCGCGGACTAAATGCTCAAAGCTTCAAGCTCGGATGCGTGCCGATCGTCAATTTGTTCAACCGCACCAGTGAGCCCATCACGATTGACCACCGCCATCACGAGTACTTGCTGGTGGGGGACCGCCAATTTGAAAGCAGCACAGAAGTTCACTCTATTTTGTCTGTGGTGGCCTCTGACCCGGATGCCGAGCGACCGCAGCGCATTCCGTCCTTTGGTGCGCTGGACACGCCGCCTTTGGGCAAACCCTTGGGCGAGGCAAACCATCCCGGTGTTTTCTGGTCGGCTCGGAGAGAGGCCAGCTTGCGCGCCAACATCTCTGGCTCCGACATGTTTTTATCCTTTGTGGATCCGAACAACACGCGCAGCGCGCCATCGGAACCCGTGGTTTTCGCGCATCTCTTGTGCACCAACCGCCGACTGGCCAGCCAATTAAGGCCGCAAGCACGACTGAGGGCAGAAAACGTCTCCTCGGCACTGCAAATCACCTGCCTTTACGAGCCGTCTGAGCAACGCGATCCACCTTTGGCAGGCGCCACGCTGTGGCGCTTGGTCAGTTTGCTGCGGCTAAACCACCAATCCTTGGTTGGCGGTCAAAACGGTGTGCAGACCCTGCGCGACATGCTCACGCTGTTTTCTTCAAACAGCGCGCGAGATCTCGCGCAGATCAAGGGCGTGCGCTCTTTGGAAGCGCGCAGCGTCACGGCTCGCCTGGGCACCGACGCTTGGCGCGGTTTTTGTCGCGGTACCGAGGTGCAGCTTGACTTTGACGAAACGGCTTTTGTCGGTGGCTCGCCTTTGCTGCTTTCAGCGGTACTGGCGCGATTTTTCGCGCTCTACACCACCGTCAATTCATTTGTTCGCCTGACAGCCCGCCGCAATGGTGAGGACTGGAAGAGATGGGAGCCGATGTGCGGCCACCAGCACTTACTTTGATCGAAAGGCTCTTGAGCCGGCCGCAAGGCTTTAACTTGTTTCAGGCCATCAGCCTGATCGAACGCCACGCGCCTGAAAAAGCAGCCTTGGGCACAGGTGTGGGAACGGATGAAGCGGCCGTTCTGCGCGGCGCGGTTTCGCTGGCGTTTGCCCCGAGTGACGTGGCCAGCGTCAAACCAGCGGCCACACCCGAGGAGCGCATCTCCTTGACTTCATCAGCCATGAGCTTGGCAGGCGCCAACGGCCCCTTGCCCCTGCCTTTCACCGAAATGCTGTTGCAAAGGCGGCCCGCCAAAGACCGTGCGCCGCTGGATTTTCTGGATATTTTCCACAATCGTTGGCTTGCATTTTTGTACCGCAGCCGTAAAAAACATTACCTGGGTCTCAATTGGCGCGCCAGCGAGCAAGACAATCCATTGGCTCGCACCATGGATGCACTTTCTGGCCTGGGCCGTGCAGAAGGAGCACGGGGACCCCACGCTGAGATGGCCAGGCTGCACTATGCCGGTTTGCAAAACGCAGCTCCGCGCTCCATGCAGAATCTGATCACCCTGCTGTCTGACCAGTTGGGCCTTAGGCTGCAAGGACGTCAATTTGTAGGAGGCTGGCAGCCACTGGAAGCCGCCGACTGTCCTCCACTTGGCCGAACCGTACTCGGCCAACAGGCTGTATTGGGGCAACGCGCTTGGGACGCTGCAGCCGGCATTCAATTGACCGCCCTGGGTGTACCCATGGAACGCCTGCACAGTCTGTTGCCCGGTGGAAAAGACCATGCACTGATGGATTGGCTGATCAGACGTCATTCGCAATCTCAATTGCAAGTCAGCCTGGTCATCCATCCCGAACCCCAAACCCCCGCCAGTCAACCCGGGTTGGGCGGTATCCGCCTTGGCTGGACCAGCTGGCTCGCACAAGGCAATAAGCCCGATACGCCCAACGCCTTGCAACCCATCACCACCCGGCTGACGCACGCGCTTCAGACCGCAGTCTGACCAGAGGAAGACCCCGATGGACATAGACATTCGCACCCTACTCGGAAAGCTCAACCCCGAGTGCAAGCTGGCGATGAAGCAAGCGGCCGAACTGTGTGGACGGCAGACCCACTTCCATGTGGACATCGAGCATTTGCTGATGCACTTGGTTGATAACAACGCACCCGATGTCGGCTTGGTGCTGCCGCACTTTGGCATTGATGCCGGCGTGGTGGTGACGCAACTGCAACAGAGCCTGGACCGATTCAAGCGTGGCAATGGCCGCACGCCAGCGCTGTCACCGCATTTCGCGCCTTGGTTCCAAGAAGCCTGGCTGCTGAGCTCCATGCTGCTTGGTGAGCAACAAGTGCGCTCAGGCACCTTGCTTTTGGCGCTGCTGGAAGTCGACAGCTTGCGCGGTTTGTTGCTGGAGACTGCGCCAGCCCTGCTAGAAATTCCCCGAAAAACCCTGCGCGAACAGCTTCCTGCGCTGCTGGCCCGCTCGGCCGAGGACGCGGGTGGCGCCGCACGCGCCCCCGCCGAAGCCTACCAGACCAGTCAAGCCGCAGAGGGCAGTGTCTCTCTCAAAATGCCAACGCTTCGCCAAGGCGGTTCGAGCACGCCGTCGCTGGATCAGTTCACCTCCGACATCACAGCACAGGTGCGTGAAGGCAAATTGGATCCGATCCTTGGGCGAGACGACGAGATCCGGCAGATCATTGACGTGCTACTGCGCCGTCGCCAGAACAATCCCATTCTCACGGGCGAAGCGGGTGTGGGTAAAACAGCCGTCGTAGAAGGGTTTGCACAGCGGGTGGTGCGCGGAGAAGTGCCACCGGCGCTAAAAGATGTGTCGGTCCGCTCACTGGATCTGGCCTTGTTGCAAGCCGGTGCGGGGGTCAAAGGTGAATTTGAAAACCGACTCAAATCCGTCATTGCCGAAGTCAAGTCGTCTGTCACACCAGTGATCTTGTTCATTGACGAGGCTCACCAACTCATTGGCGCAGGCGGCACCGAAGGCCAAGGCGACGCGGCCAACCTGCTCAAACCGGCTCTGGCCCGTGGCGAGCTGAGAACCATTGCGGCAACCACCTGGGCAGAATACAAAAAATACGTGGAACGCGATCCGGCTTTGGCCCGGCGGTTTCAAGTCGTCAAGATCGACGAGCCTACGACTGACGTGGCCATTGAGATGCTTCGCGGGATCGTCGCCACGCTGGAAAAGCACCATGGCATCGAAATCCTCGACGAAGCCGTGTGCGACGCCGTGAAACTCTCGCAACGCTACATCACGGGCCGTCAGTTACCTGACAAAGCCATCAGCGTGCTCGACACGGCCTGTGCGCGGGTCGCCGTAGGCCAAAGCGGACTGCCTGAAGCCGTGGAATCCTTGCAGCGACAACTTGGCAACACAGAAAGCCGTTTGCGCGTGCTGCGCCACGAAAAGGCCACCGGGATTGATCGGGACGATGCGATCGCCAAAGCGCAAGCCAGCTTGGCTGACACTCACAACCGCCTGGAAGTTTTGCGGGCCAAGCTGGGGCGAGAAAAAGAAGCGGTTGCCGAGATCGTTGCCCTGCGCCGACGCATCGCTGATGGCACAGCCTCGGTATTGGATGCGGATGACGAGCAAGACCCCCAACTGGTGGCCATGCAACTGCAGCGCTTGAACAAAGGCTTGGAGGCCTTGCAGGAGGATGATCCCCTGGTCACTGTCTGCGTAGATTCAGGCACCGTGGCCTCGGTCATCTCTGACTGGACAGGCATTCCCGTTGGCAAGATGATGGCCGATGAACTGCACACCGTGCTGCACTTGCAAGATCGCTTGGCCGAACGACTGGTCGGCCAGCCCCAAGCCCTGGACGCCATTGCCCGGCGCGTGCGCACCTTCCGCGCCGATCTGGACGACCCAGGCAAGCCCGTGGGCGTCTTCATGTTGGTTGGTCCCAGCGGAGTTGGCAAGACCGAAACAGCGATTGCGCTGGCCGATTTGCTCTACGGGGGTGAACGCAACATGGTCACCGTCAACATGTCGGAGTTTCAGGAAGCCCATTCTGTTTCCAGTCTCAAGGGGGCTCCACCCGGCTACGTCGGGTACGGGCGTGGCGGCGTGCTCACAGAAGCCGTGCGCCGTCGCCCCTACAGCGTGGTGCTGCTCGACGAAATGGAGAAAGCCCACCCCGACGTGCTGGAATTGTTTTTTCAGGTCTTCGACAAAGGGGTCATGGACGACGGCGAAGGCGTGCAGATCGACTTCAAAAACACCTTGATCCTGCTGACCTCCAACGCGGCACAAGACATCATCACCGACGCTTGCGCCAACGGCCGTCGCCCATCAGCACAAGAGCTGGTCGAGCGGCTACGCCCTGCACTGTTGAAACAATTCAGCCCCGCCTTCTTGGGTCGCCTGGTGCTCATCCCTTACTACCCACTAGGTGACGAGCAAATTTTGGGAATCGTCAAGCTCAAACTGGGTCGATTGGCTGACCGCATCAGCCTGAACCACGGCGCGCACTTCACATTTGATGAGGCTGTCGCCCGCACCATCACCGACCGTTGCACCGAAGTGGACAGCGGCGCCCGCAATGTGGACAACATCCTGACACAGTCCGTGCTGCCAGAGTTATCCAGTCTGGTTTTAGAGCGCATGGCCTTGGATCAACCCTTTTCGGCCATCCACATGTCATTGGATTCACAAGGCCGTTTTGCCTACCGCTTCAACGCAGACGTCAAGGGCGCTCCCCTATGACAGACAACTTCGCCCAGACCAACACTTTTCTAAAGGTCACCACCCCTTTCGGCAATGACGAGTTGGTGCTGGACGCTATGGAAGCGAGCGAAGGCATTTCGGAAATGTTCAAGCTCATGTTGCACATGCGCTCCTTGAGCAGCGATCTAGACGCCAGCAAGATCATTGGCAATGCTGTGACAGTGAAGCTTGAAATCAAAGATGGCCCCAAGCGCTACTTCAACGGGATTGCCAGGCGCTTCATTCAAAGCGGGGGCGAGGACGGCCTGGCGCATTACTCTGCTGAAATTGTCCCCAAATTGTGGCTACTCACACTCAGCAGCGACCGCGCCATTTATCAGACCAAGACCATACCGGACATCATCAAAGCGGTTTTGGGTGAATTTGCCATCACCTTTGAGGCCAAGCTGACCGGCACCTACACCGCGCTGGACTACTGCGTGCAGCACGATGAAACAGCCTTTGCCTTCATCTCGCGCCTGATGGAGAGCGCCGGCATTTTTTACTTCTTCACGTTCAAGGACGGTGCCCACACCATGGTCCTGGCCGATGCTGGCACCGCTCATTTGGCGTGCACCGATGGCGACACCGTGCGATTTTTCCCGGAGACGGGCACCGATCACATGATCGACACGATTGCCTCATTCGAGTTAGAAAACCGCTTGGTAACCCTCAAACACAGCCAAGGCGACTATGACCCGCTCAAACCCAGCACCGACCTGGACGCCAGCGCCAGTGGCCAGCTGGGCAAGGGTGAAATGCTGGACTGGCCGGGCAAACATCTGACGGTGGCCGATGGCAACGCACTGGCCAAGCTGCGCGTCGAAGCGAGCCAATTACAAGCACAAGAGTTTCGAGGCAATGGCTATGTCTACCCGTTCACGGCCGGCACCAAATTCACTTTGAGCGGTCATTTCCGCAGCAGTCTGAACACCTCGCACGTACTGCGCCGGGTTCACCACAGCGCACGCAATGACCTTTACCGCAACCGCTTTGACGCCTTTGCTGCGACCGTGCCTTTTCGGTCACCTCGCCTGACGCCGCTGCCGCGCGTGGCAGGCAGCCAAACTGCCCTGGTGGTAGGGCCTGCGAATGAGGAAATCTGGACCGACAAAGAAGGTCGGGTGAAGGTGCAATTTTTCTGGGACCGTCTGGGTAAGAAAGATGAAAAAAGCTCCTGCTGGGTGCGGGTCGCGCAAAGTGCGGCCGGCAAGGGCTTTGGCACTTTGTTCATGCCGCGCATCGGACAAGAGGTTGTGATCAGCTACATCGATGCCGACCCCGACCGCCCTTTGATCACTGGCAGTGTTTACAACGGAGAAAACACAACTCCCGTCACACTGCCGACCAACCAGACGCAAAGCGTCATCAGGACGCGCTCCTCGCCCAAAGGCACAGCGGGCAACGAGATCCGACTTGAGGATAAAAAAGACGCTGAAGAGTTTTACATGCATGCTCAAAAAGACATGAAAGTTGAGATCGAAAACGCGCTGACGACCACTTTGACCAAGGGTGCTGAAATTCACACATTGACCGAGGGTGACCGCACCATCGACGTGAAAAAGGGCAAGGAAATCCACAACGTCAAAGGCACGCGCGCCGTGACCATTACCGGTAACGAAACCCACGACAACGAAGCCGACTTCACTCACACCGTCAAAGGTAACTTCACACTCAAGGTGACCGGCGACTTTTTGCTCGATGTCACAGGTGGCATCACCATCAAATCGGCCAAGACCGTGTTGGTCGACGCCGGCACCACTTTGAACGCCTCTGCGGGTACCGCCCTCACGAACGAAGCGGGCACAACCCTCACCAACAAATCTGGCACGGCATTAACCAACCAAGCCGGTACAGCCCTGACCAACAAAGCCGGGATGGGTCTGGTCAATGAGGCGGGCACCACCTTGGACAACAAGGCCGCCATGATCACCCACAAAGCCTCCGCCATGCAGACCGTTGACGGTGGTGGGATGCTGACCGTCAAGGGCGGCTTGGTCAAGATCAACTGACAAGCGAAACCAGGTCCACCGCCCTTCACGCCCACGACACCAGCGCCAGCAGCGAGCAGGACGGCTTCACGCCGGTGCAAAGCCTGACGCCTGAGCGGGTGGACGAGCGCGATGAAGAAGGCCGCGTGGTGGGTC